>JALNXZ010000331.1 GCA_023230125.1 Bacteroidales bacterium
CCCGGTAGAAATGAGACTTTAGAAAATCACGGTTTTGGAATTTATATCGGCAGTGTGGCTTATGCCTATGAATTATTTATAAATGATAAACTTGTAAAGCATGTCGGACATGTAACCGAAAGTAAAGAGGGTTTTAAAGCAATGTATTCGCCCGGTTCTACGACTTTCACCTCTAATTCCGACACGATTAATATCGTATTGCATGTAAGTAATTTCTTTTATCCTCATTATTCGGGCATTTCGAGACGCTGTTATTTCGGAAACGATACTCAAATCAATCTGCTTTCATTAAAAGAATCCATATATTCCATGTTTATATTAAGCATTTTGCTGATTTTCCTTATCATACAGGTCATTTTTAGCAGGATCAATCCACAGGAAAAATCGCATAAGTATATTGCATGGATATGTTTGGCCTTTTTTGTGAAATTTGCTTTCGATAGCAATATTACGGTTTTAAACTTATTCCGGAATGCTGATTTCGGATTGCTCTACCGTTTTTGGATGATGACATTGATTTGTACGCCGGTGTTGTTTGCATTGGCCAAAACAAGGTATCCTGCCGAAATCAATAAAACTGTTTTGACTGTTGTCAATATTTCATACTTCCTGATTTTCATTTTTATCGCATTTTTCCCGTTACAAGTAGTTTTCAGCTATATTAGATCCATTCTTTTTCTGACTTTTTTATGTGTATTATACCTATTGTATGTTTTTATTCTTACGATAATCAAGAAAAGAGTTCATTCCGTGGTTAATGCATTATCATTCATGATTATGATTGCTACATTCATTAACGACCTGGTATTTGCGACCAACCAATCTTCATTTTGGTTCATTTCCCAGATTGGTGTTTGCATTTACATGATGACTCAGTCCGCTCTTGAATTTTTAGATTATTCAAAATCGTATCATAACGTCATCGAGCTTTCGCACGAACTAACAGATATAAACAATGGTCTTCTTGAAATTGTCGAAACAAAAACGGAACATCTGCAAACAGCAAATGACGAACTTTTTAAAATAAACAAACAGCAAAAATTTCTGATTTCAATATTATCCACAGATCTCACTTATATTTTCAAAAAAATCAAAACTTTTTCCACTATTCTAATTAAAAGTCACAACAGTTTGGATCTATACTGTCAGGATCTTTCAAAAATTCGAACAGCATCAGAAAAAGGAGCTCAGATTGTCGGAAATGTAATAGACTGGACTTATTCACAGACTCCATATAATCCTGATAAAAAAACCATTACAGACCTTTCATCATTAGTGGGCGATCTAAAGCAATTTTTTTTCGACCAGTTTGAAAATAAAAGAATAAAACTACAGACAGATATTGATAATAATTTTATATTCAGCTGTGACGTAAGTCATCTGAATATTATCTTGCGAAACCTGATTTCGAATGCCATTAAATTTTCATATATAGGCAGCAAAATTGAAATTAAAAATATGGAAGAAGATGGAAAAGCAATCATTGAAGTAACAGATCATGGCATTTGTATTCCTCCGGACAAACTGTCAACTATTTTCAATTCCGATAAAAGTAAAAAAAGGTTGGGAACGTCGGGAGAGAAGGGCTCCGGCATTGGATTACTGATCGTAAATGAGTTGGTGAAGATAAATAACGGTACAATTACTTGTACAAGTGAAATAGGCATAGGAACTACATTCAGTATACATTTTAATCAATAAACCAGAAAATACCCATGAGAAAGATACTGATCGTTGATGATGAAGCAGAGTCCACTGATGTAATAAAAACTTATCTTGATGCTTCCAAGTATGAAGTTCTCGGCATTACAAATCCATTTGATACTGTAAAAACAATTTTGGAATTTTTACCCGATTTGTTGATACTTGATTGGATCATGCCGTTAAAAGACGGTATAGATGTTCTTAAAGAGATCAAATCGATTCCGGAGACAAGAGAGATTCCAGTCATTATATCAACAGGACTTCGTACAAATTCTGATGACCTTAGATCTGCATTGGAGACCGGAGCCGCTGATTTTTTAAGAAAACCTGTGGATGAAATTGAATTACAAGCTCGCATTGAAAGTATACTAAAGACCGTAGATTTACACAGGCAGTCTTTGAAAATGAAACAATTGATCCATGATAAGGAGAAAGAGCTTCTTGAATCCCGCTACAGTTTTCTACAAAACGAACTTACGAAAAGAGAAAAAGAAATGATTGTTGCAGCAGTTGAAATATTTCAAAGTAAAAAAATGCTGACAGCTTTACGGTCTGAAATTTTTGCTGAAGAAATCGATAGTTGCGAAGATTTTAAAAGTCATTTGACAAAAATTCTCGATAGGTATGATAATGAATCGAATTGTTTCAACTGGCAACTTTTTGAAAAGCGTTTTATTGAAGTCAACAATGATTTTTATTCCAGATTAAAACAAGATTTTCCAAATATTACGACAGGAGAACTAAGAATCTGTGCTTTACAGAAGATCGGAATGTCCATAAAAGAAATATCTATATTGAACTATTCAAATTATGAAGCCGTCAGGAAGGCCGTTTATCGTATCAGAAAAAAAATGAATCTTGATGAAAACAC
>JALNXZ010000332.1 GCA_023230125.1 Bacteroidales bacterium
GATTCCACCAAATGGGAAAGTAAAAATCATACCAGCGTCAACGCTCTTGGAGGAGAGACGACGGCTGAATATCACTTTCAAAGAAGTTTTATGGAAAATATACGTCTGAGTTATGCTTATCTCCACCTCGACAAGGAAGCCAAAGGCTACGATTCAAAATACGCCCTAGACTATCTGAAACATAAAATCAGCTTACATCTGGAACACCGGGTATTTGAGAGTCGAAAAACCGGCAAATTGAACGGGGTATGGAACATGAGTTGGCAAGACCGTGCCGGCAATTATACCAATTTTCTCAATCAATCGGTCACAGACTATCAACCTTGCTTTATAACGGATGTCCGGCTGCTATGGAACAAAAAATGCATCGGCATTTACACCGATATCAATAATTTGTTCAATGCCCGTTATGCAGATTTCGGAGGTTTGATTCTGCCGGGACGGTCTTTCCATGCAGGGCTGAGAATAACCTTATAAATTCAGGTCTGCTCCTATTCGGGAATCGGGAGCAGACTAATCTTTCTTTCCAAAGAAAAAATTAAGCATGCCGGATACAATGGAGAGACCAATACTGAATCCCAACGCCCACAAAAAGTGATCTACATAAAACCCTTTAACTAAAAATTCAGTCAGATAAACCATCAAGACATTGATCACCAATAAAAAAAGCCCCAGAGTGAAAATAGTCACCGGTATGGTCAACAATATCAATATCGGTCTAACGACTGTATTTAAAACCCCAAGCACCAGTGCCACCAAAAGAGCCACCAAAAAACCGGCCACATGAATTCCGGGCAAAAGATAAGCCAGCAGAATGACTGCCACCGTACTAATCAACCATTTACGCAACATATCAATAAGATATTAATGAATATCATTCAGTAACAACCGTCACTTCATAACCAGATGCTGTAACCACATCCCCGACACGGATCTTGGCTCGTTTTCTCAATTCAATTACCCCGTTTAAACGAACATTTTCGCCCAAGACCATAAACTGAGCCTCACCTCCTGAGCTGGCAATATTGACAATCTTCAACAATTGAATCAAAGGGATGAAATCCTCTCCGTTACGTAATTTAAAATCAATCTTCTTTTCCATAGGGTCCTATCGGTTTATTATTTGAGAATCAAATCCGGCAACTTTACAAAGTTAGGCCAATTCTTCCTGAAAGCAGGATTCGACAGACGAATATTTTCAACTTAATTCCAAAATTCTTCCCCTATTTTCAATTTTGAGATAAACAAGTTTCCGTTCATGTCATCCATTTCTTTTATATGACAGGATTTTATACAGTTGCATTTCGAATTTTACACTATTTTTGCATTCATAAAATCAAAATTGATGGACAATAAAAACAAAAAAATTGCCATTTCAGCGCAAAAGACTGAAATCACTGAACACCATATCTATCTTCGGATAGCCGATCGTTGCAAAGACAAAAAAAATGCAGAACTATTAAGACAAATCGGGATGCAGGAGTTGACTCATGCCAAGTTCTGGGAATCCAAGACCGGTATCGAAGTCAAACCCAATAAATGGAAAGTTCTCCGCACCGTATCTTTGGCGAGACTGCTTGGTTTGTCTTTCGTCTTGAAACAAATGGAAAAAAACGAAGGAACAGGTTCGAAGCGTTATTCCGACCTCTCAAGTACTTTTCCAGAAACCAATAAGCTTTCGGAGGAAGAAGGTATCCATGAAAAAGAAATTCTCGGAATGCTCGACGAAGAAAAATTGCGATACGTTGGATCCATTGTCCTGGGTTTAAACGATGCTTTGGTGGAATTGACCGGTTCTTTGGCCGGTTTCACACTGGCCCTGGGGGATACCAAAACCATTAGTTTAGCCGGTTTGGTTACAGGCATTTCAGCAGCACTTTCCATGGCCTCTTCCGATTATTTGTCATCCAAAGCGGAAGGTGATGCTACCGCAAAAAAATCAGCCATTTATACCGGAGTAACTTACTTTTTTACGGTAATTCTGCTGATTCTGCCATTTCTGCTGTTCACCAGCAAATTTATGGCCTTGGGGGTCACCTTGTTGACTGCGGTCTTCATCATTTTTTGCTTCAACTATTACATAGCCGTTGCCAAAGACCTGAACTTTAAGGAACGCTTTCTTGAAATGACTTTTATTAGCCTCGGTGTTGCCGGTTTTTCCTTTCTGTTGGGTTATCTGCTAAAGATTATGCTTGGAGTCGATGCATAACAGACCATTGCATTAAAAGAACATTTTGACGTCAATTTACCTCATTGCTTCCTAAAATAAAAGTCCTATGGCAATATATCTGGCACCCATGCAAGGCGTTTTCAACGCACATTTCCGAAAAGTGGCCGCACAGCATTTTTCAGGAATAGACAAATGTTTTACGTCATTCATCACCACGCACGGCGAGGATGTATATCCAGAGAGGGCTTTTCGAGAACTGTCCATTGAGACCGGTATCCCGACCATTCCTCAGGTAATGGGCAACCATCCTGAAAGACTGCTCATCTTATGCCGGAAACTGCAAGATTCAGGAGCTCAGGAAATCAATCTCAACTTAGGC
>JALNXZ010000024.1 GCA_023230125.1 Bacteroidales bacterium
TGCGGCAGGTGAGTGCGAGATTATGATAAGGAATTTTACTTTTAAATAATTAAAGTTTTAGTGAAGATCATAATATCTATATTAAATAGAATCAATAAGTTGAAATGTGATATATTTCAAATGGGATTGAAGAATCATTTCAAAAGGATTGATGTCTATATCATCAGAAAGTTTCTTGGAACCTTCTTCTATTGCATGATGTTGATCATGTCCATTATTGTGGTTTTTGACTTTAATGAGAAGTTGGATAAATTCGTTCAGAATGATGCACCCAACAAGGCGATTATTTTTGATTACTACCTTAATTTCATTCCTTATTTTGGTGTGAAATTCAGCCCATTGTTTATCTTCATTTCGGTCATTTATTTCACATCAAAAATGGCCAGCAATACCGAAATCATTGCTATGCTTGCCAGTGGAATCAGTTTCAAGAGATTGCTCAGGCCATACATGATTTCAGCAGCATTTCTTGCTCTTTTAACTTTCGGACTCAATTCCTTCTGGATACCGAAGGCCAATAAAACTCGTCTAGCTTTTGAGAATCAATATGTCAAAAAAATCTCAACGGATTTTGTGAGAAATGTACAGATGGAGATCGAACCAGGCGTCATTATGTATATTGATCGCTATAATTCTGCAAATCAGACTGGCTACAATTTCTTTATGGAAAAATATGATGACCAAAAATTGATATCAAGGCTTACTGCCAAAATAATTCAGCAAGATTCGGCTTACCATTGGAAGTTGACAGATTATCTGATTCGGGATTTTGACGGATATTATGAAAAAATAAACATGGGAAGCTCACTCGATACCATGATTCAAATGGATCCTCAGGAGTTCTTTATCATCAAAGGTTGGAGCGAACAACTGACCACTCCTGAGTTAAAGGCTTATCTCGATAGGCAGGAAAAGCGTGGTGTCGCGAATATCAAAGAATATAATGTCGAGTATGCCAGACGTTTTTCTTTTCCATTCTCAGCTTTTATTCTGACGTTGATCGGTGTTTCTTTGGCATCAAGGAAAGTGAGGGGTGGAATGGGACTGCACCTTGGTCTGGGATTAGCCATCAGTTTTACCTATATTCTTCTTGATACCATTTCCGGAAGCTTTGCCCAAGGAGGTGTCCTGACTCCCATGTTGGCCGTATGGGCACCCAATGTGATCTATACCTTGATAGGGATTGGACTATATAGGAAGGCTCCGAAATAAGTTTCTGAGGCTTTTGTAAAGTAGGCTAATTATATTTTTTGCATCAATTAAGATTATAACCTTAAAATCTGATATTTACTATTATTACAAACAATTATAAGGAGATTTGTAAATGACGAGACGTACTATCGGCATTCATGAAAAAATGCCTATTTTTGAGAGCCTACCACTCAGTCTGCAACACCTCACAGCAATGTTTGGAGCCACTATCCTGGTTCCGATCCTGTTGGGTGTCAATCCGGCTATCGCTCTATTAATGAATGGTATAGGTACTTTGCTCTATTCCTGGGTGACCAAAGGTGGCATTCCAGCCTATCTGGGTTCCAGCTTTGCTTTCATCGCACCGGTAATTTTGATTTCTACCAACTATGGTGGTTTTAGTCATGCTCAGTCCGGATTTATTTTCTTCGGAATATTTTTTATCCTTATTTCTTATGTTGTAAAGAAATGGGGAATCAAATGGATTGATATCGTCATGCCACCGGCAGTAATGGGTGCTGTGGTTGCCATTATCGGCCTTGAACTTGCGCCGACGGCTGCACAACAAGCTGGTCTTGCTTCTGGATCCACAGCGGTCGGACAAGTCGTTCAACCATATATCGCAGATACCAATACATTGATTGTTTCCATGTTTACCTTGTTCATTGGAATCTTCGGATCTGTCATGTTTAGAGGATTTCTTCAAGTCATTCCTATTCTGATGGCTGTTGTTGCCGGTTATATTCTGGCTCTCTGCATGGGAATGGTTGATACTGCAGCCATCAGCAATGCTTTATGGTTTACTTTGCCTCGGTTTACGGCTCCGGTTTATGACACCAATGCCATATTGATTATTGCTCCTGCATGTATCGTCGTTCTGGCTGAACATATCAGCCACTTGATTGTAACCGGCAAGGTCACCGGTGAAGACTTGATGAAAGATCCGGGTTTGCACCGTTCTTTACTTGGTGATGGCTTGAGCAATGTTGTTTCCGGTATGGTTGGTTCTCCTCCCAATACTACATATGGTGAAAATATCGGTGTGATGGCCATTACGAGGGTCTATTCTGTATGGATCATCCGTGGTGCGGCTCTCCTTGCCATCATGTTTTCTTGCATGGGTAAGGTCGCTGCTGCCATTTCCACTATCCCGACTCCTGTTATGGGGGGTATTACACTGCTCCTTTATGGTGTGATTGCAGTACAAGGTCTACGTATTTTCGTGGAGCAAAAAGTTGATTTCAGCAAAAATAGAAATATGGTACTCGGTGCAATTACATTTGTTGTCGGTGTTAGCGGTGCCAGCATTAAAATTGGTACTGTTCAGTTGATGGGAATGGCTTTTGCCGCTATTGTAGGTGTTGTGCTTTCACTTATATTCTGGGGGTTCAATAAATTGCACCTGATGAATGAAGAGGAGTAACTTATCTAAATTAAATCATAAGAGAAAGGGTGTCACTCCGTTTGGAATGACACCCTTTCTCTTATGATGATGAGATACATCATTTCTAGGATTCTTTGGGTTTGTCTTCAACGATAAGATTGATGGGATTATCAACTTCTTCATCGAGAAGAGCAAGCTTTAGCACCTCTTTAATGTCCTTTACGAAGTGGAAAGTCAGTCCTTTTAGGTATATATCCTTGATGTCCTCGATGTCTTTGCGATTTTCTTCGCAAAGAATAATTTCCTTGATGCCTGCACGTTTGGCAGCCAGAATCTTTTCTTTGATGCCTCCGACAGGAAGAACACGTCCGCGCAAGGTGATTTCACCCGTCATGGCCAAATTCTTGCGAACCTTGCGTTGGGTGAAAGAAGAAACCAATGATGTAGCCATTGTCACACCGGCGGACGGGCCATCCTTTGGAATGGCACCTTCCGGAACATGGATGTGAACATTCCAGTTCTCAAATATCGAATCCTCAATGCCAATTTGTGAAGCATGAGCCTTAATATACTCGAGGGCAATTACTGCCGATTCCTTCATGACATCCCCGAGATTTCCCGTCAATGTCAGTTTGCCTGCTTTCCCTTTGCTTAGGCTGGATTCAATAAACAAAATCTCTCCGCCTACAGATGTCCAGGCCAAACCTGTTACGACTCCAGCGTATTCATTGCCTTGGTAGCGGTCACGGGTGAATTCAACCATTCCCAGATAATCTTTCACCTTTTCAGGAGTGATGGTTTCTGTAAAGTTGTCATCTTTTGCGACTTTACTGGCCACCTTTCGCATGATTTTTGCAATCTTCTTATCCAGTTCACGTACACCTGATTCGCGTGTATATGATTCGATGATTTCCTTGATAGACGGTTTGTTGATCTGAAGCTTATCTGTGGGTATTCCGTGGTTGTCCAGCTCCTTTGGTATCAAATGCTTGTGGGCAATCTCAATTTTTTCTTCAGCGAGATATCCTGAAATGTCGATAATCTCCATGCGGTCACGCAATGGTGCAGAAACGGTGCTTAGATTATTGGCCGTTGCTATGAATAGCACTTTTGACAAGTTAAAATCAATATCAATGAAGTTATCATGAAATGTACTGTTTTGTTCAGGGTCAAGGACCTCTAGCAAAGCTGAAGAAGGATCTCCGCGAAAATCATTTCCCAACTTGTCTATCTCGTCCAAAATAAAAACGGGGTTTGATGTCCCGGCTTTGATAATACTTTGAATGATTCGTCCAGGCATGGCTCCAATATAGGTACGACGGTGTCCCCTGATTTCAGCTTCATCATGCATACCGCCTAGGGAAATTCGTACATATTTGCGGCTCAAGGCTTCAGCAACGGATTTTCCCAACGAGGTCTTGCCGACTCCAGGAGGGCCATAAAGGCAAATGATGGGGGATTTCATGTCACCCTTCAACTTCAGTACTGCCAAATGTTCTAGAATACGCTCCTTGACTTTTTCAAGTCCGTAATGATCACGGTCGAGCACTCTACTTGCTCGTTTTAGATTGAAATTATCTTTGGAATATTCGTTCCAAGGCAAATCCAACAAATAGGTTAGATAATTGAGCTGGGTTGAATAATCGGGAGAATGTGGACTGGTGCGTTCCAGTTTTTCCAACTCTTTTTCGAAAATTTCACCGGTCTGCACAGACCATTTCTTCTTGGAAGCTTTATCACGCATATCCTTGGCGTCATGTTCCTGAGTACTTCCTCCCAATTCATCCTGGATAGTCTTGATCTGTTGTTGCAGAAAGTATTCACGTTGTTGCTGATTGATGTCTTCACGTGCTTTGGATTGGATGGAAACCTTAAGTTCCAGCAATTGTGATTCCCTGGTCATGATTTCAAGCAACTTATAGCAACGGTCCTTGAAATCATTCATCTTCAAAAGGCTTAGCTTATCTTGAAGCTTGAAAGCAAAATTTGAACAGATGAAGTTGACCAGTGCAAATGGCTGTTCAATATTTCGGATGGCAAAAGTCGCCTCTTGAGGCATATTGCCAGAGTTCTTGATGATCTTGATGGAAAGTTCCTTGATAGCTTGTATCAGTGCCTCAAATTCACGATCTTCTTTAATGTAAGGGGTTTCATCGATAATTCTAACACACCCTCTGAGATATGGTTCGGTTGAAACCAGTTCATCCAGAAGGCAACGTTTCATACCTTGTATAATAACCGTTGTGGTATTGTCAGGCATTTCAAGAATCCGTATGATACGAGCGACAAGACCGTTTGGGTACAAATCTTTGAATCCTGGGTCATCAACATTGGAATCAATCTGAGTAAAAACAGCCAGTAGTGCTTCTTTCTGATACGTTTCACGAACAAGTCGGAGCGATTTGTTACGCCCAATGGTGACAGGCATAACCACTCCAGGAAACAAAACCATATTCCGCAATGGAAGTATAGGCAAAGAGTCCGGAAGATCAGTCTGTTGTAGGTGTTGGTCTTCTTCGTTCTCGGAAATCATCGGAATAAATTCAGAGTCTATTTCCTCGGCGTCATTTGAAAGGCGTTTCTTTATTTGAATGTCCATATGGTTCTATTTATTGAAAGATAATGTCAATACTTATGCCAAAATGCAGGTTATGACATATTGACGTAATATTTGAACATGAATGATCAAATATATGCAAAAAAGGCAGAAACTATGCTTCTGCCTTTAATTATTTATGGGAGAAAGTTAATCTTCGCTCTTCTTGTAATTACTGTTCAATGCTTCAACAACGTCGTTTGTAATGTTGTAAACAGGATCAGCTATCATGATGTTATCATTCATGGTATTACTGATAATCATCTGATATTTCTTATCCTTGTTGTAGGAACGAAGGAATTTATAGATGGAGTCTCTAAGTTTCTCGTTCATTTTTTGTTGTTCCTTGACCAAATCTTGTGTCAGGTTTTCCTCCAGTTGCTGCAAATTTTGCTGCTTTTTTACCAAAGCTTGTTGCTGACTTTTAAAACTTTGTTCAGAAAGGAAAGCATTGTTCTCATGCTTACGTTGGAATTCCTGCATATCAGAATCTAATTGTCGGGCTTTTTGTGTCAGTGTAGCTTGTGCGTTTTCTCGCTTTCGGATCAAGACCTCGTTTAAATCTTTGGAAAAGGAATAATTCAGTAACAGGGAATCGATATTGATGTAAGCTATTGGCATCTCCTTTGAACTGGATATTGCTTTGGATGAAGTTTGGGATGATTTACAATTACTATCATTACTGCAAAAATGCAATATGTACAAAACGATAATACTGATAGCCAGGACAATGTTTACGATGGTGTTTGTATGTTTCATTTTTTGTTTGTTATTCTGGAAAATATCCAGAGTAGTTTCATTTTTTGTTCAGTTCTTATTTGGAAAATTCATAACCATATTTAATCAAAGCCTTTTTACTCTGATTTGAGACATATATTGAGTCTCTTATGGATTTTGAATTGCAAATATACTGTTTTATCCAAACTCGTTACTATAATTTTCTTATTTTTGTCAGACAAAAAACTCGTGTTTGCGCCATTTTAACCATTTTTAATAGCTTCTTTATACGATTGCACATTTATTGGAGTTTTAATTAAATATTTAAAAAAATATTATGAAACGA
Source organism: Bacteroidales bacterium (assembly GCA_023230125.1). Classification (GTDB taxonomy): domain Bacteria; phylum Bacteroidota; class Bacteroidia; order Bacteroidales; family UBA1402; genus UBA8389. Next base: position 6,235 of record JALNXZ010000024.1, read on the forward strand.
ACATGTTTGTAAAAACGTCCAAGTTTATGATAAATTGGACATGTGAGTTCCATATGACCTTAAACGAAAAAATTATTATCATATGAATCAAAATATTATGTCTCTTGAACCCGCTTTATTATGGGATTATTTTATGAAAATCTGCCGTATTCCCAGACCTTCTGGAAAAACTTTGGCTATGCAGGATTGGTTATTGGCATTTGCTATAGAAAAGGGTCTGGACAGTAAACGAGATTCAGTAGGTAATGTGCTGATATCCAAACCTTCTTCTGTTGGGTATGAAAAAAATCCAGCTGTTGTTTTGCAGTCTCATATGGATATGGTTGCTGAAAAAAATGCGAATGTCAGACATGATTTTTATACTGATCCCATAGAAACCTATATTGATGGCGAGTGGTTGAAAGCTAAAGGTACCACCCTCGGTGCAGATAACGGTATCGGAATGGCAGCCCAATTGGCTGTACTTGCTTCTGATAACTTGGCACATGGCCCTGTGGAATGCCTGTTTACAGTGGACGAAGAAACCGGACTTTATGGTGCTTTCGGTTTGGAGGCTGACTTCTTTACCGGAACACGTCTGATTAATTTGGATTCAGAAGAAGAAGGGGAAATCTTTATCGGTTGTGCAGGTGGAATAAACTCGAAATTTTCTTTTAATTATAAGACTGAACCTGCACCTTCTGACTATTTCTACGTCAAAATTGCCCTGAAAGGTTTGACGGGTGGACATTCCGGTGATGATATTGAGAAAGGTAGGGGTAATGCCAATCATTTACTGGCTCGATTCCTTTGGCATGAGAATGCAGAAACAGACCTGCGTCTGGCAGACTTCAAAGGTGGAAACCTCTCCAACGCCATTCCGCGTGAAGCTACCTGCATTGTTGGTGTACCTTGGAGTCAGAAAGAACAAATCAGAGTTCATCTGAACTGTTATTTGGCTGATCTGGAAGAAGAATTCGGAGACATTGAACCAAACCTCAATCTGGAACTGGAATCGACCACAATGCCAATCGAAGTGGTATCCAAATCTGATAGTACCCGTTTCATCTCTGTCATGTATGCCTGTTTGAACGGCGTCATAGCTATGTCCCATAAACTTCCCGGTCTGGTGGAAACTTCCCTTAATCTAGCCTCTGTTAAACAGGGTGGTGAAAAAGAATGGGTTATAACAACTTCTCAGAGAAGTTCAGTGGAAGTCTCCAAGTTTGTACTCAGCCACCGTTTGGAGGCCCTGTTTTCACTGGCCGGAATTTCCGCTAGCCATGGAGACGGATATCCCGGATGGAATCCAAATCCTGATTCTGCATTGATGAAAATAGTTGCGGGCACTTATAAAGATTTGTTTGGTACTGACGCCAAGGTTAAGGCCATCCATGCCGGACTTGAATGTGGTTTGTTCTTGCAAAAATATCCCAGTCTGGATATGGTTTCCATTGGCCCTACCATGAGGGGCGTACATTCACCTGATGAAAGATTGCATATTCCGGCTGTGAAGAATTTCTGGATATTGTTGACAGAGAGTCTGAAACGTTTATAATGGATACCTTGTTGCTGAAAACAACCAGAAAGGCTGTCTTCGGCAATTTACAAACAGAATACAATGAAGTCGATTATTCCCGCTTTTCTGCTGATTTTATTAAGCACAACATTCTTTTTCTTCAGTTGTTCACAGGATGAGGGCTTTGCTTCTAATCCGATGGATGCCTTGCAATTTTCCACGGATACTCTTTCTTTTGACACTGTATTCTCGACTATAGGCACCACCACAGCCTGGTTGAAAATATACAATACCGGCAACCGTAAGATCAGGATATCCGACATCAATCTGAAAGAAGGTACAAATGGATTTCGCATCAAGGTGGACGGACTTTCCGACAAATCTTTTGTCAACGTGGATATTCCTGCAAAAGACAGCCTATATCTTTTTGTAGAACTGACTTCTTCAGAACAAGGTTCCGGTCAACCTTTGCTGGTCAGTGATGCCATTTTGTTTCAGTCTAATGGCAGACAAAAGCAAATTGTATTGGAAGCTTACAGTCGGGATGCTATTATCTGGCATGGCAAGACCATTACTTCGGATACGACACTGACTTCTGACAAACCTTTTATCATTTACGATAGTCTGGTTGTTGCAAAAAATGTAACCCTTCATATTTCAGAAGGGACAACACTCCATTTTCACGATGCCGCAAGTGTTTTAGTGTACGGTTCCATCAAGGCCTCCGGCTCTTCTTCAACACCTGTCACATTCTGCGGAGATAGGCTTGATGATGTATTTACGGGCTTTCCTTATGATAATTATCCCGGGCAATGGGGATATATATATTTGGCTGAATCCAGTTATTGGAATGTGTTCGATCATGTGAATATCAGGGGTGCATATTATGGTGTGGTAGCAGATTCATCCTCTTTGGATAAAACAAAACTGACTCTGAAGAACTCAATAATCCATAATATGACTTCCAACTGTATTTTTGGTTATCACTGTAAAATTCTCGTAACTAACAGTCAGTTGACCAACAGCGGAGGCTCAACAGTCTATCTGGTGGGAGGCACTTCTGATTTTATCCATTGTACCATAGCAAATTATCAACATTTAGTCAACAGGAAAGGTTTTGCACTTGATTTGGTCAATTTTTTTGAAGAAAGTCCATTGAAGGCTTGTTTCGTAAATTGCATCATCTATGGACCCCAGACTTCAGAGCTTAATTTAAGCTACTTAAAAGAAGTCCAGGTCGTCTGGGACTTGTTGTTCAAGAACTGTTTGGTCCGAACGGATCAAACGATTATTTCGACTTTTGCCACAACCACAGATTGTACCTTTTCCAAAGACCCCCTTTTTTTGAAATTAGGCACTGAGGCTGAGAATTATCAATACGATTATCGAATCGATTCACTTTCTGCAGCACGTGATTGTGCGGACATAACATTCTCAAATACATACCCGGACGATATCAACGGCGTGTCTCGTTTGGCTGATTCCAAGCCCGATATTGGTGCCTACGAATATTACTATGAAAATAAATAAATGTCAATTAATTAAATTGAATAACTTTGTGATTCAATAAAGAAGACATTTATGAAAAAATCTTTCACCTTTTTTTGTTTCTTGATTGCCTTGTCTTTGCCTTGTACTGCAAGGGAAGGTTTTCGCGTGATGTTTTACAATGTGGAAAACTTTTTCGATTGTCAACATGATAGTCTGAAAAATGACAGGGATTTTTTGCCGGGTGGAATGATGGGGTGGACTCCAACCCGTTTCTGGAAAAAGGCAGGTCAGATATCCAAGGTCGTTTCTGCCGTAGGAGAGGATAAGTTCCCGGAAATCGTCGGACTGGCTGAAGTCGAAAATGAGAATTGTATCCAAAGTTTAATCAGGTACTCTCCTTTAAAAAATGCAGCCTATTCGTATATACATGATGAATCTCCGGACGCAAGGGGGATTGACGTTTGTCTTTTGTATAACCGCTATTTGTTTACAGTTGTGAGTCATACCTCCATACATGTGGTCTTTCCGACAAAGCCAAAAAAACTAACCCGTGATATTTTATATGTTTGCGGGAAAACTTATTCAAATCAAATCTTACACCTTTTTGTCTGCCATTTTCCTTCCAGATTGGGAGGTGAACTAGAGTCTGAAGATGCCCGCAGAATCGTGGCCAGATTGATCCGGACAAAGGTGGATTCCATTTTCTCTGTTCAGAAAAATTCAAACGTATTGATTATGGGTGATTTCAATGATTATCCTACCAACCGGTCTCTTTCTGTTGACTTGTCGGCTACACAGCCTGTACCTTTTCCAAAGGATAAGCATTTGTATAACTTGATGCTGCCTTTTTGCGGAGATCCGGATGTTGGAACCAATAAATACCAGGCAGAATGGGGAATACTGGATCAAATAATTGTTTCGGGAAACTTGTTGAAAAAAGCTCAAAAAGCACATATCTTTTCTGCTGATTTTTTGCTGATTCAGGATGAACGCTGGTTGGGTAGGAAGCCTTTCCGTACCTATCATGGAATGTCCTATCAAGGAGGTTTTAGTGACCATTTACCTGTTTTTGCCGATCTGGAAATCCAATAGTTTACGTATCCTTTTTCGGATTGCCTTTTTAGGCCTGAATTTCTTGTATTCGGACACGATGTAAGTATTTGCACATTATTCTCCTTTTTTGTACTTTTGCACTTCTTAAAAATAGAGTATTAACACCAACCATAAGATATGTTTGAAAATTTAAGTGACCGGTTAGACCGGTCTTTTCAGATACTGAAAGGACAGGGAAGAATCACCGAAATCAACGTTGCAGAAACGCTTAAAGATGTTCGTCGTGCCCTTCTTGATGCCGATGTTAACTATAAGATAGCCAAGAAGTTCACAGAAGACGTCAAGGATAAAGCCATGGGACAAGACGTGCTGAAGTCCGTCAAGCCCAAGGAAATGTTGATCAAAATCGTACATGATGAGTTGTCAAACCTCATGGGTGGAGATCTGGTTGACATCAATCTCAAAGGAAGTCCGGCTGTCATTTTGATGTCCGGTCTGCAAGGTTCCGGTAAAACCACTTTTTCAGGGAAACTGGCCAAGATGCTAAAATCCAAACGTGGCAAGAACCCGATGTTGGTGGCATGTGACGTGTATCGTCCTGCCGCCATCGAACAATTGAAAGTGATTGGTGCCCAAATTGAAGTGGAAGTCTATAGCGAACCTGATAATCAGAATCCTGTCACCATCGCACGGAATGCCGTTTCCTATGCCAGGAAAAACGGATATGACTTGGTCATCATAGATACTGCCGGTCGTTTGGCTGTGGATGAAGTGATGATGAATGAGGTTGCAGCACTCAAGAAAGCAATCAACCCTCAGGAAATCCTGTTCGTTGTCGATGCAATGACTGGTCAGGATGCCGTGAATACAGCCAAGGAATTCAATGACCGTCTCGATTTTGACGGTGTCGTATTGACCAAATTGGATGGTGATACCCGCGGTGGTGCTGCACTTTCTATCCGTACGGTGGTGAATAAGCCTATCAAGTTTGTAGGTACCGGTGAAAAGATGGAAGCCATCGATAGTTTCTATCCCAAACGTATGGCCGACCGTATTCTCGGTATGGGTGACGTCGTTTCTCTTGTTGAGAAGGCGCAGGAGCAATATAATGAAGAAGAAGCCCGTCGTTTGTCCAAGAAAATTGCGAAAAACCAATTTGATTTCAATGATTTTGTAGCCCAGATTGCTCAAATCAAGAAGATGGGTAACCTAAAAGATTTGGCATCCATGATACCAGGTGTAGGTAAAGCCATCAAGGATGTGGATATAGATGACAATGCATTCAAAGGTGTTGAAGCCATCATCGGTTCTATGACACCCAAAGAAAGAACCAGTCCAGACATCATCAATGCCAGTCGTCGTCAGCGTATAGCCGCCGGTAGTGGTACCAGCATTCAGGAAGTGAACCGTCTGCTCAAACAATTTGACCAGACCCGTAAAATGATGCATGCCGTAAGTACGGCAAAAACTGGTAAAAAGGGACTGGCCGGTATGCGTAGACACTAA
>JALNXZ010000333.1 GCA_023230125.1 Bacteroidales bacterium
ATTTACAAAAAAATATTCATAATGCAGACTCGTATATTTTTATTATTATTTCTTATGTGTTTCCCTTATCTATGTTCTGCTCAGGAAATTATACCTTTTCCAAATCATTATGAACAAAAGGAAGGTACGTTGAACGTTCCTAAAGTTGTTACAATATCTACAAATGGAGAATTCTCTTCATTAATTCCTGAGTTTGTGAAAACTGCAAAAAGATTTTCTATACAAGCAAAAGAAAAAGGAGAAAATGGATTTATTCAATTGATTTGGAATGCGGCTTTATATAACCCTGAAGAATATCGTTTAAATATAAGTTCAAATGTAATCACCATTGAAGCAGGATGTGCAAACGGTTGTTTTTATGGATTGCAATCTGCCTTGCAATTGATTAGCAATGCAGGAGTCGGAGGTTCTATCTCTTGCGCATTCATTCAGGATAAACCACGATATGGATGGAGGGGTTTGATGTTGGATGAATCACGGCATTTTATTGGAATGAAGGAAGTTAAAAGCCTGCTTGATATGATGGCCTTGCAAAAGCTTAACAGATTCCATTGGCACTTGACAGATTCTCAAGGATGGAGAATTGAGATCAAGCAATACCCTTTATTGACTACCATTGGAGGCATCGGCAATCTGACTGATCCAAATGCTCCTGCAAAATATTATACACAGGCCGAAATCGCTGAGATAGTTGAATATGCAAAGCAACGGTTTATTGAAGTCATCCCAGAAATTGATATGCCTGGGCATGCCACATCAGCAACAAAATCATATCCGGAATTTAGCGGTGGGGGTTCAGAAAGACTTCCCGATTTCACTTTCAATCCTGGAAAAGATGTAACTTATACATTTTTGACCAATATTCTAAAAGAAGTGACGACGCTCTTTCCATCCCAATATATTCATATAGGTGGAGATGAGGTGCATTTTGGAAATCAACAATGGAATATTCTTCCGGATATTCAACAGCTTATGAAAACGCATGAGCTAAAAAATTTAGTAGAAGTAGAACATTATTTTCTTAACAGGATGTCAGATTCTATTAAAAATCTAAATAAAACTGTTATCGGATGGGATGAAGTGGTTAATGCGGATCTTCCGATATCCAATACTATTGTTATGTGGTGGCGTCATGAAAAACCCAACCAACTTGAAAAAGCCATCAACAAAGGGTATCAAGTGATTCTATGCCCAAGGATACCGCTTTATTTTGATTTTATTCAACATGCGTCGCATAAATATGGTAGGAAATGGTCTTCGGGTGCATATGCTCCTATTGAAAGTGTGTATGAATTTCCAGGAACAGAGTTTACCTCCGGTGTCTCCATTTCAACCCCTTTAGTAATGGGAATACAAGCCGATTTATGGACTGAAGTAATTCATACACCGGAACGTTTGCAATTTATGATTTACCCTCGTTTATCGGCGTTGTCTGAAGCAGCATGGACCGATGATCGGGTAAAAAAATTCGAAAATTTTAATTCAAGGATGGATCGAATGATGACGATTTACAAAAATTTTGGGATTACTTTTTTTGATTACAGAAATCCGGATTCCAGTCCTGAGATTGACGGTCCATCTAAAAAAACACAAAAAACAGTTGAATAAAAAAGAGTACGAATAATTTTTTTGATTGAAGAATAATAAATATATTTATAGGCCTTTTAAAATATTAAAAAATCATTCTCTATTATTAACAACGCGTTTTTTCTCTATAAAAAAAGAGAGAAGAAAGGTGAAAAATCTAAACAACATGAAAAAAAATTTACTTTTAGTATCGCTGTTATTTTTGGCAGCAAGTGCAATGGCACAAAATGAGACAATAGTCGTAACCACGGCTAAAGCGGTTGGAGAAACACTTAGATTTATGTTAGGGGCTGCAGAAGCAGATAAGCCAGATGTATGGATTGATTTGAACAACAACACCGTGAAGGACGAAGGCGAAGCAGTGGTAACATTTGCTCCTAGGACTTATTATACCATTGGTGCACAAACTGTGACCATACATGGTAAAGTAACTGCTCTTTATTGTAATACCACTGGAATAACAGGCTTAGATGTATCAAATAATTCACTTTTAAAAGAATTAAATTGTGGAAATAATGTACTACCCGAATTAGATTTAACATACTGCCCTTTATTAACTTATGTGGCATTATATAATTGTCAATTACCCGAATTAGATCTTAGTGAAAACACACTCGCAAGAGACCTAGACTGTTCTGGTTGCCAATTAACTGAGTTGGATTTGGCTAACTGCGACAGTTTAATTAATATCGTTTGTTATTCTAACAATATTAATGGTGCCAATATGACAGCATTTATGAATTCTTTACCTACTCCTGTTGCAAGTCATAACTTAAAAATATTCTATGCTGCTGCTGCAACTCCTGACTTAAATGCAGCTACTCCTGCTGATGTTGCTATTGCTACTGGCAAAAATTGGAATGTGATAAATTATGACAATACACCCTATGTAGGTGTTTCTGGTATTAATGATGTAACTAATTCTGATTTCAATATTTTGTCCAAGAATGGTCAGTT
>JALNXZ010000334.1 GCA_023230125.1 Bacteroidales bacterium
ACGCCAGATATCCGGTTCGTTTTCTTCGCTCAGGTCGATTACTTTTGCATAGCAACCACCTTCAAAGTTGAATACGCCGTGATTATCCCATCCGTGTTCGTCGTCACCGATCAGGTAACGTTTCGGATCCGCAGACAAAGTGGTCTTGCCTGTACCGGACAGACCGAAAAATATAGCAACATCACCTTCTTTACCGACGTTGGCAGAGCAATGCATGGCAGCGATACCTTTTTGTGGCAAGTAGAAGTTCATTAGAGAGAAGATGCCCTTCTTCATTTCACCACCGTACCAAGTTCCACCTACAACACTCATTTTTTTTGTTAAATCGAAAAGAACGAAATTTTCTGAATGAAGTCCGTTTTCTTTCCAGTCAGGATTGATAGCTTTTGAACCATTTAACATTACGAAATCCGGTTCTCCAAAATTGTTGAGTTCATAATGAGAAGGACGTATGAACATATTGGTAACAAAATGTGCCTGCCACGCCACTTCCATAATGAAGCGAATTTTCATCCGTGTATCTTCATTGGTACCGCAAAATGCGTCAACTACATACAACTTCTTAGTTGAAGAAAGTTGTTTGGTTACTAGACCTTTACAGTGCTCAAATACTTCAGGAGTAGTTGGTTTGTTGATTTTACCATCCCACCACATAGCACTATCGGTAATAGCGTCTTTAACAAAGAACTTGTCTTTAGGAGAGCGGCCTGTGAATTTACCTGTGAATACAGCAGTTGCACCAGATTCGGTCAATTTTGCTTTATCAAAACCCTCGTTGGCTGGGTTCATTTCATCTTGGAATAAAACCTCGTAGGAAGGATTGTGTACTATCTCAAAATCACCCGAGATGCCGTACTTGCTCAAATCTAAATTTGCCATTTTTGATTAATGAATTGATTTATACTTAATTAACTATTCTATTGAAAACCATCTTATTCAAAAACAAAGATATAAAGAAATAATGGGAATTCGGTCTTATTAAAGAAAAATTTCTTTAATTGTTTTTAAGAGATGTTTTTTTGAAATATTGCAAATAATAAATGCAAGAAATCGTCCATTAATCTGCTTTTTTTAACTTTGTTCTTTATTAAACAATCTGAGATGATAAATAGTTTGTTGTGTTTTCATCTTTAGACTCTTACCATTCTTTTCAAATATTTTATAGATCAATGGAGGTAATAAATCTGTCTAAGCAGAATACATTGCTCAACCAGTTTTTGCTGGAAATCAGGAGCGTTGACATACAGGGTGACCGTATGCGTTTTCGTCGTAATGTTGAACGAATAGGGGAGATTATGGCTTATGAGATGAGTAAGGATTTTTCGTTCAGTGCAAAAAAGGTACAAACTCCGCTTGGTGTCGCCCGGGTAGAGACTTTTGACAATTCCCTGGTCGTTTCTACGATCTTTCGTGCCGGACTGCCTTTCCATAACGGTTTCCTGAACTATTTCGACAAGGCTGAAAATGCATTTGTTTCTGCTTACAGAAAGTATAAGGATGCCTTGAAGTTTGAGATCAATATCGAATATATAGCTTCTCCCAATCTTGATGGCAAGACCTTGATCATTACAGACCCAATGCTTGCTACCGGAAGTTCTCTGGAGCTGGTATATGGAGCGTTACTTACAAAGGGCACACCTGCAAAGGTTCATATAGCCACTGTTATTGCCAGTCAGGTCGGCGTGGATTACGTGAAGAGCTGTTTCCCTGAAAACACGACATTGTGGTGTGCAGCCATTGATTCTAAATTGAACAGTCATTCATACATTGTTCCTGGTTTGGGAGATGCAGGTGATTTGGCTTACGGTGAAAAAATGTAAAAAAAGTAATCAATCCAAAGGGTGACCATTTTCTTCTTATCGGTTATATCGACAGGTTTATTTGATGAAAATGTATTTCAGTAAGAATAAAAGAGCAAGAACATACATGGAAGCTGAGACTTTCTTGAATTTTCCGCTAAGGACATTCAAGAAGACATAAAGAATTAAGCCCAAAGCGATACCTTCAGTGATGCTGTACATCATTGGCATAGCGATGATGCAAATAAAGGCAGGAATAGATTCGGCGTAATCTTCAAAATCTATTTCCTTGACCTGAGAAAGCATCATCAGACCTACCAAAATCAAGACAGGAGCGGTTGCTGCAGCCGGGATTGAAAGGAAGAGAGGAGCAAATAACAATGCAATGGCGAAACATCCGGCTGTAACCAATGCGGTCATACCCGTACGGCCTCCTTCAGATACACCGGCAGCACTTTCTACGTATGTGGTTACGGTGCTTGTTCCGAAGACGGCACCAGAGAGGGTGCCAATGGTATCAGCGTAGAACGCTTTTTTGACATTGGGAATTTGGCCGTTTTCGTCCAGCATATTGGCCTTTTTACAAACACCAATCAGCGTGCCCACGGTATCAAACACGTCAACAAACAGAAATGTGAACACCACGATGACCATGTCCCAGCTAAAAACCTGAGAAAAGTCAAACTTGAAGAACAAAGGTGATGGATTGGGCGGAAGGCTGAATATTCCCTC
>JALNXZ010000335.1 GCA_023230125.1 Bacteroidales bacterium
CCTGACCTGACCTTCGCGATCTTCCTTGGTGACGTAATTCCTTTGTTGTATGGTGGAAATCGTCGGTGCATAGGTGGAAGGACGACCGATGCCGAGTTCTTCCATTTTGCGAACCAGACTGGCTTCCGTATATCTTGCCGGCCTTTGTGTGAAACGTTCCGTAGCTGTTGCTGAATTCATCTGCAGTTTTTCCCCGACAAACATAGGAGGCAAAATTTTGCTGTTATTTTCGGTATCATTTTCATCATCGGAAGATTCCATATATACGCGGAGAAAACCGTCGAATTTCAGGACTTCACCTGTGATTTCAAATTTTTCATTGCTGTTGGATATTCCAATCTGGATGGTGGTCTTTTCCAATTCGGCATCTGCCATTTGTGAAGCGATGGTACGTTTCCAGATCAGTTCGTACAGTCGCTTTTCCTGAGCGTTTCCTTCTATCTGATGAACGTTCATGTAGGTAGGGCGGATGGCTTCATGTGCTTCTTGAGCTCCTTTGGCTTTTGTCTGGTAATGGCGTATCTTGACATATTCATTGCCAGCCATTGACTCAATTTCAGTTTTTGAGGTGTTGATGGCCAAACTGGATAGATTGACGGAGTCTGTACGCATATAGGTAATCCTTCCGGATTCATACAACTTTTGTGCAACCATCATCGTTTGTGAAACGGAAAAACCAAGCTTTCTGGAAGCTTCCTGTTGCAATGTTGAAGTGGTAAAAGGAGGAGCCGGCGTTTTTCTAGTTGGCTTGGTGGCAATGTCTTCTATCGTGAAGATGGATGTTTTGCATTTTTCAAGCAAGTCAAAAGCTTCTTCTTTGGTGCTTAATCGTCGTTGAAGGTCCGCTTTGACGCTGGTGGTTTTTCCTTCAGCATCAGTGATCAGAAAAAGGATGGCTACTTTATAGGATGCTTCCGGCTCAAACTTTTGAATTTCGCGTTCACGTTCTACGATGATACGTACTGCTACAGATTGTACGCGTCCGGCAGAAAGTGATGGCTTAATTTTTTTCCAGAGAACAGGAGAAAGTTCAAAACCGACGATCCTGTCCAATACGCGGCGCGCCTGTTGTGCGTCCACCAGGTTTAAGTCAATTTCACGAGGTGTCTCAATAGCATTCAGAATGGCATCTTTGGTGATTTCGTGAAAAACGATGCGCCTGGTGTTGTCTGCGTTAAGTCCAAGAACTTCATAGAGGTGCCATGCGATGGCTTCTCCCTCGCGATCCTCATCAGAAGCGAGCCAAACCACTTCTGCCTCTTTTGCATTTGACTTTAGTTCGCTGACTAATTTCTTCTTGTCGGATGATATCTCATATATTGGTTTATAGTTATTAGCCATATCCACTCCGAAATCTTTTTTGCTCAGGTCGCGAATATGACCAAAACTGGATAAGACCTTATAGTCTTTTCCTAAAAATTTTTCTATGGTTTTGGCTTTGGCCGGAGACTCTACAATAACTAAATTCTTTTGCATTAGATGTATTTTACGAGGGTTTTTAAAAAAAACGCGTCGCAAAATTAGTAAAAACCAAGAAGAAAGCCCTTTTTTCAGTGAGAAAAGAATTTAAACATTGCCTCGAACTACCTCAAAAAGGTGTTAAGTACCTCTAATGAAGGGTAGTTGATTAATGATTCATAATTCTTCGTCTTCTTCATACCAGCTTGCATACATCTGGTAATTGTCTGAAATACGTTTGTTGATGGTTCGGGTCTGTTCCGGATTTGCCATTTTTACAAATTTAGCAGGTACACCTGCATAAATGCTGTACGGCTCTACTTTTGTCTTGCTGAGTATGACAGAACCTGCTGCAATAATAGCACCTTCACCGATTACAGCATCGTCGAGAATAACCGCCCCCATTCCAATCAGGGCATTGTCTTCAATCCTGGCACCGTGGATGGTGACATTGTGTCCGATAGAAACGTTGTCTCCAATCTCAACGGTCGATTTTTTATAGAGGGTATGCAATACAGAACCATCCTGGATGTTTACATTATTGCCGATCCTGATTGAATTTACATCGCCCCGCAGGACGGTGTTGAACCAGATACTGCATCCGTCGCCCATGATGACATCTCCGATGATGGTTGCATTATCGGCGAAAAAGCAGTTTTTACCACATTGAGGCTCAAAGCCTCTGACAGATTTAATAAGTGCCATATTTTTTTATTCAATATATATTATAGGTGTCGTCAATTTCTTATATTTTTCTGGTCTTTTGTATTAACCAGTTGATTTCCTTTTTATTCAGCCAAGGTGCCAGTTTTTTATAAACAGTTTGATGGTAATCGTTGATCCATTTTGTTTCGTCGGGACTTAACAGATTTTTTTCGATGCTATTTAAGTCGAAAGGAAAAAGTGTCAGTGTCTCAAAAGTAAGGTATTGTCCAAAATCGGTTGTTTCTTTTTCGCAAACCATGATCAGGTTCTCGAGGCGGATACCGTATTCTCCGGTGCGATAGACTCCCGGTTCATTGGATGTAATCATACCAACCTTTAAGGTGGTCGGATTTTCATTCATTCGGAT
>JALNXZ010000336.1 GCA_023230125.1 Bacteroidales bacterium
TATGTCACCGAAACCTCAATGGCACCGAAACCTCTCAGGAATGGAGAAGCCATTAGTAATACCACCATCACGATGTAACCAAGTATTGCTGCCGGCCATGAAGGCTCAAAGCCAAGAGCCAACATCGCCACATAAAGATGCAGAATTCCAATTGTCTCGATCAATATAGAAAAGCACAAGGTTTTGAAAACTTCTTTTCGATTGACATCCTGTTCAATCATCTCATCAAGAATCAAAGCGACAGAAGGAAACAACCTGGAAAAGAACCTATACACTTTACCTTTCTTAAAAATAGAAATAATCAGAAAAACGATTGATGCTGTTAAAATTAAAAGAGATATTAATCCATAAGATTCTATCTGTGGCATATCTTCCATAAACATGGAAAAGAAAAGCACCAAGATGGCAATAACCAGAACCGAGAGGAAACTCATACACCCAAAAAGGGTGGAAGCTAAATGAATCTGAGATTTTGAGATCCCCTTATCTTCTACTTCTTTCGTGAAAAACAAGAGGGAGGAAAAACCCCCTGCAGGCAAAAAGACACTGACAAAATTTCTTTTCAGAAATAAACGGACAGCCATCAACAAAGGTATCTTTTGACCAATTGACTTGAAACTGTGTACATACATCAGCCCCATTAAAAAAAAGTAGACAACGGTCAAGGCTATACCTAAAAGCACATACCAAGGATTACTCAGAAAAAGCTCTTCGCGTATCTTTAAAACCTCAAGATGTTCATGACTGATAAAGAAAATGGCCAAACCGACCATAAAGAAAGCTAAGATTAGCTGCCAGAAAAATTTATTGTTAAAGATATAGGTGGTGAAGTTCTTAACTCTCTTCATCATAATCGTAGTCGTAAATTTGAATGAAAAAAAAGGTCTTGAGTTATCCTGGATATTTTTTAAAATAACAATTGCGCCAGACGTGTTCAAACCGTTTTCAAAAATAGACAATCAGTTTATTAGGTGAACTATCATTAGGGATATTTTTTCATTTAAGTTATTTTTTGGTTATTCGTTCAGCAAAAGTTACTTTTGTGCGAACTATATTTTCCATTATGGTATTAAATTACATTTGGATTGGCTTTTTTTTGGTTGCATTTGTCGTAGCACTGGTGCAACTTATTTTCTTTCAAGACTATAGCGTTTTTGAAAGAATAATAACGAGCAGCTTTGACATGGCCAAATTCTCAGTAATGGATATTGCATTACCCTTGGTCGGTATCATGACTCTGTGGTTAGGCCTTCTGAATATCGGAGAAAAGGCCGGAGCTATCCGTTTTCTCTCCAGAATTATAGGACCATTTTTCAGCAAACTGTTTCCCGGCATACCAAAAAATCATCCTGCCAACGGGCAATTGGTTATGAATTTTTCTGCCAATATGTTGGGTCTTGACAATGCTGCCACCCCACTTGGACTTAAAGCCATGCAAAGTCTGCAAGAACTGAATCCTAAAAAAGATACAGCATCCAACGCTCAAATCATGTTTTTGGCACTGAATACATCAGGTTTGACAATTATCCCTTTGACCATTCTGGCTCAACGTGCTATATTGGGCGCAGCCAATCCTACGGATGTATTCATCCCGATTTTGATAGCCACCTATATCTCCACACTGACAGCCATCATTTATGTAGGAATCCGTCAAAAATTAAAGTTAGTCAATAAAACAGTTCTTTCATGGGTTGTAGGCATCAGTCTGCTTCTTGGAGGATTAGTATATTGGTTTTCAATGTTGGATAAAGATCAGATGGCTATAACATCTGACATATTGAGCAACTTGACGCTTTTTTTAATCATCGTTGTATTTATGGCTGGTGCCTTATATAAGAAAGTTAATGTTTGGGAGGCCTTTATTGATGGCGCAAAAGGAGGATTTGAGACTTCCGTCAAGATTATTCCATATTTGGTCGGAATGCTTGTTGGAGTCGGGGTTTTCAGGGCTTCAGGAGCCATGAACCTATTAACAGACGGGATTGCCTGGTGCGTAAGTGCGTTGGGGATAAATACGGATTTCGTAGATGCGCTTCCCACTGCTTTCATGAAACCGTTGAGCGGGAGTGGCGCAAGAGCCATGATGGTTGAATCCATGAAGACAAATGGGGCAGACTCATTTGTCGGCCGTTTGTCTTGCCTATTCCAGGGATCAGCAGATACGACTTTCTACATCATTGCCCTCTATTTTGGCTCTGTGGGAATCAAAAAGACAAGATATGCCGTTGTCGCTGGTTTGATTGCAGATTTGGCTGGCGTTATTGCTGCCATTTTCCTTGCGTATATATTCTTTCATGAATAACAAATATGATCAGGTATTATTCAGAAGATTGTAATCTTCCCGGAATTGACCAGAATACCATCACAGACTGGATCAATCGGGTTGCCATTTCACATGGTAAAAAAGCCGGTGAAATCAACTACATTTTTTGTTCTGACGCAAGGATTCTAGAGGTAAACAATCAATATCTGCACCACGACTATTATACGGATATCATCACTTTTGACTACTCAGAGCAAGTCA
>JALNXZ010000337.1 GCA_023230125.1 Bacteroidales bacterium
GGACGAACTCTGAACCAGTCTTCTGCACGGCGTACCAAAGCATTGGACTCTTCAATGGATATATCCTTGGGCATCTCCAGCTGAACAATGAATTCGCCGCGATCCACTTCCGGCAAGAATTCAAAGCCGATAAAGCCCAACGGGAACAGAGAGAGCACAGCAAGAGAAACAGCGATGACAATTATTCCTACCCAACGTTTGTGAGAAAGAGACCATCCCAGCAAAAGTGAAATCCAATCCGTAAAAGCTGAAATCATTCGTTCAAAAGCCATCAGGATTTTTTCAAAAAAATTCTTTCCGGTCAAGACTTCGATATTTCCAAAACGAGAAGTTAGCAAAGGCACCAGCGTCAACGCCGCGAGTAAACTGAGCAGTGTCGAAATAACGATGACTCCACAAAACTGTCTCAGAATATCTGAAACAAGCGTATTGGTCAAAGCTATCGGCAGAAAGACAATGACCAGCACAATGGTGATGGAAACGACGGTGAAACCGATTTCTTTCAACGCATCTACCGAGGCACGGACCGGGTTCTTACCCATTTCGATGTGTCGATACACATTTTCAATGACAACAATCGCATCATCCACCAAAACGCCAATCACTAGAGAAAGTCCCAACAGAGACATCAGGTTGAGGGAAAAGTTTAAAATATCCATTCCGATGAAAGTCGCGATGAGCGATACCGGTACGACAATCATAACAATAAGTGCGTTCCGGAAATTGTGCAAAAAAAGCAACATCACCAGCGAAACGAAGATGATAGCCAGCAAAAGATCCAATAATACCGATGAAATGGATTCACGAGTAAATTCCGTTGAATCCTGTGCGATTTCAATTTTCAGTTCCTGATCTTTGTATTCAAGCTGAAGTTCCTTGATTGTTTCCTGCACCCTGTCACTTACTTCAATGGCATTGGCATCAGCCTGTTTTAGGATATTCACCAAAATAGCGTCTTCACCGTCCACTCTGGCCAGTTGAGTCGGATCTTTCATGACATCGGATACTTCTGCAACATCTTTCAGTCGAATTTGTGCCCCACTCGGCAATGTCGTAATCACTAGATCCCTGATTTCATCTACATTCTGAAACTTACCGGAAAGACGCACCGCGGTATTGGTCTCAAGACTGCGGAGATTTCCGGTCGGAAAATCCATATTGGATGCACGGATTATACCCTGAATCATCATGGGTGTGATTCCGTAAGCCCACATTTTTTGTGCATCTAGATTTACTTGAATTTCACGGGCTTGGCCACCCACCATGGAGACTTTGGCCGTGCCTTTGATACGCATGATTTCGGGCAAAATGCGCTTATCCATCAGATCATAAAAAGTTGTGGCTTCCATATTGGACGTGACCGAAAGCGAAATGATGGCTTTGTCATCTACCGTTATTTTGGAAATGGTCGGCGAAAGGATGTCACGAGGTAACTGAGACTTCTTGGCATTAATCAGATTCTGGGCATCCGTAATGGATTTGTTGATATCCGTTCCGTAGGTGAAAGAAACGAACAACATGGACATACCTTCAAACGAATAAGATTGTATCTTATCAATACCTTCCATGCTGGATAGCGCATCTTCCACCTTTCTGGTCAGAGAATTTTCCACCTCCGATGGAGAAGCCCCAGGATAAATGATTTGCACATTGATCATTGGAGGCGTAAATTTCGGCATCAGCTCTGCGCTCAGGCTTTTATATCCGATATAGCCAAGAATGGTTAGAACGGCAAAAAGCACAATGATGTAGATGGGGCGTTTGATGGCTAATTCTGATATGCTCATAGTCCAAACTTATTTTTTGTTTTGCACTTTGGTGCCTTCTGCCACATTGATCAAGCCGGCCACCACAATACTGTCTCCAACCTGTAGCCCTTGCAGAATTTCTACATCCTTGCCGACCATTTCACCGATGATAACATCCTTTCTTTCAACGATACCGTTTTTGACGACATAAACTTTGGCCGCCTTGAAACTACCGCTGATGGCATTTCTTGGAATCAGGATACCTTGATTTTCTGCATTGGGATCAAAATGGACAGTGATATACATTCCTGCTTTCAATTGCTTTTTATTTTTTTGGTCAATGGTTACTTCTACCGGAAAATGCAGAGACCGGTCTGCCATTTCACCGATAAAAGTGATGGATCCTGCATATTTTTCTCCTGGAAAAGCATTGCAGGACAAACTGACACTTTGGCCTTTTTTCAGAAGCAAAACCTGACGTTCAGTGACGTTCACCCATACCTGTAAACGACTATCATCCAGAATATCAAAGAGACGGATACCTGGGCTGAGATAAGCTCCTACTTCCACGTAGCGTTTATTGATGACACCGGATATCGGTGATCTGACCGTCGCATCGGCTAAACGACGTTTACTGATATCATAACGGCTTTCAGCAGCAATCAACTGCGTCCTGATGTTGTCCAATTGCTGATTGCTTACTCCTCCGTAATCATTGACATTTTTCAGACGGTCATAATCCGTCTTCAAGGCTTTGTATCCGGCTTCACT
>JALNXZ010000338.1 GCA_023230125.1 Bacteroidales bacterium
TTTCCGTAAAATTTTTCAGAAGCGGATTTTCAGAGAAAAAATACTCGATATTTGCGCGGCCATACTCGCGGGATCCGGCAGGTTGCACCGAGCCGCCTGCGTTGTAAGCAATCAGTTGGGCACCATAACAGATACCCAAAACCGCATATTTTTTACGAAGTTTGGAAACATCGGTCTTGAATGCTGCTTCATCGTAAACAGAAAACGGACTACCTGAAAGGATTACCCCTTTTACATCGGTCGCCTCTTGTGGGAATTTATTATAAGGGATTATTTCGCAATAGGTATTTAATTCGCGTACGCGGCGTGCAATCAGTTGAGTGGTTTGTGAACCGAAGTCGAGGATAATGATTCTTTCTTGCATGGGAAAAGTATCTAAGAAATTAGACTGCGAAATTACGGAATATTTTTGAAAATCATGGTGGAATATCTTACATTTGTGCACCCTTCATGCGTCTGCTTTTCTGTTTTTCAAGAGGAAATCTGCAGCAATATGGGCTCTTTTTAATGGTTTAAGTGTTTCTTATATGTTTGTAAATTATGTATAGAAAGTATCTGCTTTTTCTTCTTTGCCTATTGATTGTGGCATTGGTAACAGCTTCCTGCAAGTCTCCATGCGGGTGTTGAAATGCCGCAGTAAAAAAAACGAAAGAAAGCTTTTTTTTTGATGCAAAATGTGTAATTTTGTGGTCGATTTTGATTATACACTAAAATAATAAGATTAAGACAATGATTAAGGTAGGTATTAACGGTTTTGGCCGTATCGGCCGCTTGGTTTTCCGTGCCGCTCAAGAAAGAAACGACATTCAGGTCGTTGCAGTGAATGACCCTTTCATGGATGTGGACTATATGGTTTACATGCTGAAATATGACTCTGTTCATGGCCAATTCCAAGGCACAGCTGAAGCTAAAGATGGCAAATTGATTGTTAATGGTAAAGAAGTAATATTCTTTGCTGAAAAAGATCCTGCTGACATCGCTTGGGGCGCTGCCGGTGCTGACTATGTGGTTGAATCTACAGGTGTTTTCACAACAACAGAAAAAGCTTCTGCTCACTTCAAAGGAGGTGCAAAAAAAGTAGTTATCTCTGCTCCTTCTGCTGATGCTCCTATGTTTGTTTGCGGTGTTAACTTAGACGCATATACCAAGGACATGAACGTTGTTTCCAACGCTTCTTGCACTACCAACTGTCTTGCTCCGATTGCTAAAGTGATCAATGATAACTTCGGTTTACTCGAAGGTTTGATGACAACCGTTCACGCTGCAACTGCAACTCAAAAAACAGTTGACGGTCCTTCCAAGAAAGACTGGAGAGGTGGTCGTTCCATCCTGAACAACATTATCCCTTCTTCAACCGGTGCTGCCAAAGCTGTTGGTAAAGTAATTCCTTCATTGAATGGTAAATTGACCGGTATGTCTTTGCGTGTTCCTACCTCTGACGTATCTGTCGTTGACTTGACTTGCCGTTTGGCTAAACCGGCTACATATGACGAAATCAAAGCAGCTATGAAGAAAGCTTCTGAAAACGAAATGAAAGGCATTCTCGGTTATACCGAAGAATCAGTTGTTTCTACAGATTTCATCAACGAAAAACGTACTTCTGTTTTTGATGCTAAGGCTGGTATCGCTTTGAACGACACCTTCGTTAAACTGGTTAGCTGGTATGACAATGAATGGGGATATTCAAACAAAGTTTTGGATTTGATTGCCCACATGGACACTGTAAAATAATTTACAATATAGACTTTTGGAAAGCCGTTCCTTTGGAGCGGCTTTTCTTTTTCGTATACTTGCATAAACAAGAGCATATTAAGGCATTCATAACCTATGAATAATACCCTCATCTCTATTATCGGTCCCACAGCCTCGGGAAAGACCAAACTGGCCGTTAACCTCGCCAATGTTCTGGATGCGGAAATTATCAGCGGCGATTCCAGGCAGGTCTATCGTGGAATGGATATCGGAACAGGCAAGGATCTTTCAGAATATACCATTGGTGGCAAGCTGATTCCTTATCATTTGATTGATGTGGCAGATGCCGGATACAAGTACAATGTATACGAGTACCAGCATGATTTTCTACGGGCATATACTTCCATCTGTGAAAGGGGAAAACAACCGCTTCTTTGTGGCGGTACCGGATTGTATGTCGAATCTGTTCTGAAAGGGTATCAGTTGGTGCCTGTTCCGGCAGATCCCGTATTGAGATGCAGGCTGGAACAAAACACGCTTTCTGAATTGGTCGCTATCCTGTCGACCTATAAAAAACTGCACAATACCACAGATCTGGATACGGTCAAAAGAGCAATCCGTGCCATCGAAATTGAAGCGTACTATTTGAATCATCCGGAAATGCAATCCGGATTTCCTGAAATACCTTATATCGTTTTCGGGCTACAACTCGATAGGGAAGAACGTCGGAAAAGAATCAGCCAAAGGTTGAAAGCCAGACTGAATGAAGGCTTGGTTGAAGAAATCCGCGCACTCCTGGATCGGGGTAT
>JALNXZ010000026.1 GCA_023230125.1 Bacteroidales bacterium
TTACTCATGACAGCTGGGAAATATTTGAATGACGATGTGTAAAATTCATATTTCCAAATCGATGTCAAAAAATTCCTTCCAAGGCAAACCATTTTCGCTAAGAGCCTTTAGGAATGGGTCAGGATCAAATTCTTCCACATTATAGACGCCTGCTTTTTTCCATTTTCCGGTCATGAACATCATGGCTCCGCACATGGCAGGAACACCGGTGGTATAGCTTACACCTTGGGCTCCGGTTTCCCTAAAGGCTTCCTCGTGGTGGCAATTCTGATATACGGCATAGGATCTTTCTTTTCCGTCCTTGATACCACGAATACGGCAACCGATGGATGTCTGACCGGAATAATTTTCACCAAGTTCACCGGGATCCGGTAATACGGCTTTAAGAAACTGGATAGGTACAATTTCCATTCCATGATACATGATCGGGTCAATGCGTGCCATACCGATATTTTGGATTACCCGCAAATGTGTCAGATATTCCTGGCCGAAAGTCATCCAGAAACGGGCACGTTTGATGGTCGGGAAATTCTTGACCAGAGACTCGAGTTCTTCATGATAGATCAGATAAGATTCTTTAGGTCCCACTCCAGGATAAGTTAGGGGCTGATGTATTTCATGTGGCTCAGTCATGATCCATTTACCGTTTTCGTAATATTTACCTTTTTGGGTAACTTCACGTATATTTATTTCCGGATTGAAATTGGTGGCAAAAGCCTGATGGTGATCGCCGGCATTGCAATCCACAATATCCAGATAATGTATTTCGTCAAAATAATGCTTGGCGGCATAGGCCGTCCATACACCGGTTACCCCGGGATCGAAACCACAACCAAGAATCGCAGTCAGTCCTGCTTCCTTGAATAGATTCTGATAGGCCCATTGCCAGGAATATTCGAAATGGGCTTCTTCTTTTGGTTCATAGTTGGCGGTATCTAAATAATTGACACCACAAACAAGACAAGCATCCATGATGGTTAAATCCTGATAAGGGAGTGCAACATTGATGACCAGTATCGGCTTTTCTGCATTAAAAAGTTCTATGAGTTGGTTGACATCATCTGCATCCACCTGAGCAGTGCGGATATGGTTGCTTCCAATGGCTTTGGCCAATTTGTCGCATTTTGATTTTGTACGGCTGGCCAACACAATTTCATTGAAAATCTCAGGATGTTGAGCCAATTTGAAGGCTACCACGGTGCCAACACCTCCAACGCCGATTTGTAATACTTTTCCCATCATTAACCAATTTAAACACTCTTCTGAAATCTAGTAGACAAAGATAATTTTTTTATTTGCAAAAAAAATTCATCGACATAATGTCTATAAAAAAAAACGTATCTTTGTGACAGATTTTAGGGGTGTCCTGCTAGTCAGGGCTGAGATAATACCCTTTGAACCGGATGTAGATAATCCTACCGTCGGGAAAAAGACCGCACTCTGTGCAACATTTGGTATCCTTCTCTTTTGTTACCCCTTTTTAATGTTAAACTTTTTAAATAAAAAGAACATGAAAAGGTTTTTTTTGTGTCTTGTGGTAGCGTGCACCACATTCAACACTGTCTCTGCACGAACAAATTTATTCAACGCTGAAACTTTGGCGACGAATGACAGTATCAAAACTTTCCATTTGGATGATGTCCTGGTCTTTGGAAACAGGGCAGGAAGCCGGACTCCCGTCGCCCAGACCAATATAGAGGCCAAGGCCATCAAGGAACTTACGGTGGCAAACAACCTGCCGTACGTGCTTTGGATGACACCATCCCTGATAGCGACAAGTGAAAACGGTACTGGTGCCGGTAACAGTTCTTTTCGCATTCGTGGTACGGATGCAACCAGAACCAACATTACATTGAATGGCATTCCGCTGAATAATCCGGAATCTCAAGAGGTCTATTGGGTCAATATTCCGGATATGACTTCTGCTTTACAAAATATTCAGGTGCAACGTGGAGTGGGAACTTCCACCAACGGAACAGGTGCTTTTGGAGCCAGTGTCAATATGACCACCAGGCTTCCGGAAACAAAGCCGTATATGGAATCTTCTACAACAGTTGGAAGTTATGAAACCTACCAACAAAATGTCGCTTTCGGAACAGGCCTTTTTGGAGATGGCTACAGTTTGGATATGCGCTATTCCAACCTGATGACTGATGGTTACATCAGAAATGGATGGTGCAAACATCAATCCTTTTTCGGCACATTTGCCAAACGTTTTGAACATGCCGTCCTTCACATCAATTACATCTACGGAAACCAGCATACGGGTATCACATGGGAAGGTATTTCCAAGGATCAGATGAATGAAGACCCTACCTATAATCCTGCGGGTGAAATCAAGGATGGTGTGTATTACGATAATGAGAGTGACAACTACCGTCAACACCACATTCAAGCCTTTTATTTGATGCAATTGAATGAAAATCTGCTGCTCAATGCAGGCCTTAACTACACAGATGGTTTTGGCTACTACGAACAATATAAGCAAGATAAAGAATTTGGTGAAATGAAAATTTTAAATCAGACAGTAGAAGATGTCTTATACACCAAAACAGACCTGATACGTCGTAAAAATATGGACAATGGCCTATATACAGCCAACCTGAATCTCAAGTATGAGATCAAAGGTCTCAACCTTCAAACAGGAACCATGTACACCTATTATGATGGCGATCATTTTGCCACTCTAAGTTGGGTGGAACACAATGAAAATATTCCGAAAAACTACGAGTGGGTGAGAAACAATGCCAAAAAGACAGACGCCAACACTTTTTTAAAAGTGGAATACAGTCCCTTGAAAGGTTTCAATACTTATGTTGATTTGCAATACCGTTATGTGGATTATGACCTGAACGGGTTGGATGACGATGATATGGAAGATATGACTCAGCACCGCACCTGGCATTTTTTTAATCCCAAAGCCGGTCTCTTTTATCAGATAAATTCCAATCAGCATGTTTATGGTTCTGTAGCAATAGCACATCGGGAACCTTCCCGGGCAGACATTAAGGATGCTTTAAAAAAAGGTATGAATTTCGATGTCAAAGCTGAAAAGCTCACCGACTATGAGTTGGGTTACACCTTTGATGACAAGACCGTCATGACTTCCGTAAATTTTTACTGCATGAACTATAAAGATCAGTTGATTCCAACCGGGAAATTGAATGACGTAGGTTATAAACTGATGACCAATGTGGAAAAAAGCTATCGTATGGGCATAGAAATTTCTGCAGGTTATCGTCCGGTTACCTGGATTCAACTGGATGCCACTACAACATTAAGCAAAAATAGGGTTATTGAATACACCACTTGGTATGAAACCTATGACAACAGCAACGACTGGGGAGATGCCGCACAGTTGAATCAATATTTTGATGAAGCAAAATTGCCATTTTCCCCAGAGTTGACTGCTGTTTGCGGCATCACGGTGATACCTGCAAAGAATTTCAAACTAAACCTGACTGAAAAATATGTCGGTGAACAATATATCACGAATACGCAAAATGAAAATCTTAAAATTTCGGCTTATCATTGTTCCAATGCATCACTGACCTACAATTTCAGGATTAAAGACTTTGCTGATGCCGAACTCGGACTTTATGTCAATAATTTGCTTAGTAATCAGTACATTTGCAATGCCTGGGGCTATGAAGCCCATTTTGCAAACGGAGATGCCACATATACTGAAGAAGGTTTGTATCCTGTAGCCCCTCGTAATTACTTGACAAAATTGACCATACGTTTTTAATTGAACATGCAAACAATCATACTTGCCGACGGTGCATTCCCTAAAAATGAAAAATTGCTCAAGCTTCTTCGAGATGCAGAAAGGGTAATTTGCTGTGATGGAGCAGCTCAAAATTTGATTGGTTTTGGTCGTGAACCAGATGCCATTGTTGGTGATATGGATAGTCTTTCCTCGGAACTGAAAAGCAGATTCAGAGATAAGATTTTCCCTTCAACGGATCAGGAAACCAATGATCTTACCAAAGCATTTGAGTATTGTCTGATGAAAAATTACCAGAATGTTGCCATTATCGGAGCTACTGGTAAGAGAGAAGATCACGCTCTTGGAAATATCTCATTATTAGCTGATTACGCTATGCGAATAGGGAGTATATGTTTGCTGACTGACTATGGTCGTATTGATGCTGTACATGCCTCAAAAAATTTTGAAAGTATACCCGGTCAACAAGTCTCGATTTTTTCTTTAACTCCTGATACTTGCATTACGGCTCATGGTTTACGTTATCCGATTTTGGGGAAATGCTTTACATCATGGTGGCAAGGTACATTGAACGAAACCGTTGGAGATAACTTCAGACTTGAGATGGATAAGGGGTGTCTGTTGGTTTATCGCCTTTGGTAATAATAACTACATATAATGGTAAAGGCTGTCTTAAAAATAGACAGCCTTTACCATTATATCTCTAGTGGAGAAACTTATTCAATCATCAATCTCCAGGTTATTGAGAGGCGCATGCCTACGAAAAGCTTCATTAAACGAAATCAACGTTTCCGTCCTCGATAGCCCCAGCGGTTGCAGTTTATCGTGAATGATGCTCAGCATATGCTTGTTGTTCTTGGCATAAATTTTGACAAACATATCGTACTGACCTGTCGTAAAATGACATTCCACAACTTCCGGAATCTTTAGCAATTCCTCAACCACATGCTTGAATTGTCCAGGATCCTTTAAGAAAATGCCCAAAAACGCACAAGTCTGATACCCGATCTGATTGGCATCGATAATGTATTCAGAACCCTTGATGATGCCAAGATTGGTAAGTTTCTGAATCCTTTGATGAATGGCTGCACCAGATACATTACATTCGCGTGCTATTTCCAAAAACGGCACACGAGCATCTTCTGCAATCATTCTCAAAATCTTTTCATCCAATTTGTCCAGTTGATGATGTCCCATAATTATTATATGTTTATTGTTTCTTGAGAACAAAGGCCGTACGTGCCGGGATGTATAATTTAAGCCATTCTAGGTCTGTATTTTTTTCAAGACCTTTTTGTGTAAAATGTTCGATGCTTTCATTGATCAGTCCAAAACCGCCGAATTGTGGTGAATCGGTATTCAGGATCATCTTGTAGCTTCCTTTCTCGACCAACATTCCGTAGCCGGTAAACGATTTGTAAGGGTGGAGGTTCACCACAAAAATCAAATCGTCGCGTTGATAAGCCATCACCAAATCTCCGTCATTCATGCATCGCTCAATGATACCTTTTTTGAACAACTTCTTGTTTTTACCCATCAGTTTCATCAAGCTTCTGTCAAAAGCTCCGAGATATTCATATTTAAGGTTGGAATTATCAGCAAGACTCCACTGTCGACGCGCATATTTATAGGACCAACCATTTCCCTGACGGGGAAAATCAACCCACTCCGGATGTCCGAATTCATTGCCCATAAAGTTGAGATATCCGCCATTGATGGTAGTCGCAGTCAGCAAGCGGATTATTTTATGCAAAGCCAAACCACGTTCCACCACAAAACTGGTATCTTCTTTCATCATGTGCCAGTACATCTCAGCATCAATCAGTCTGAAAATAATGGTTTTATCACCAACCAGTGCCTGATCATGACTTTCTGCATAACTGATGGTTTTTTCGTCAGCCCTGCGGTTGGTCAGTTCCCACCATATCCGGGTCGGTTTCCATTGTTCATCCTTGGATTCCTTGATCAACTTGATCCAAAAATCAGGGATACCCATCGCGAGACGGTAGTCAAAACCTATGCCTCCCTGTTTGAACGGGGTCGCAACACCTGGCATTCCGCTTACGTCTTCTGCTATGGTGATTGCTTTTGGATTAATTTCGTGAATCAATTTGTTGGCAAGCGTCAAATAGCAAATGGCATCTACGTTCGAATTCAGATTGTAATAATCGTTGTAATTGCTGAACGAGGAGCCAATGCCATGGTCGCGATAAAGCATTGAGGTGACACCATCAAAGCGAAAACCGTCAAATTGAAACTCATCCAACCAATATTTGCAATTGGAAAGCAGAAAATGAACAACCTCTTCACGCTTATAGTTGAAACAAAGTGAATCCCATGACGGGTGTTCTCCATCAAAATATAAATTTAGAGTACCATCCAACGCACCAAGACCTTCCACCGTATTCTTAACTGCGTGAGACTGTATCAGATCCATGATGACGGCGATACCCATTCCATGTGCTTCATCAATGAGGCGCTTCAAGTCTTCGGCAGTGCCGAAACGGGAAGAAGGAGCGAAGAAGCCCGAAACATGGTAGCCAAAGGAACCATAATAGGGATGTTCTTGAATGGCCATGAATTGTAAGGTGTTGTAACCAGCCTTGGCAACCCTTGGCAATACATTGCGGCGGAATTCATCATAAGTACCCACACGCTCTTCTTCTATCGCCATGCCTATATGGCATTCGTATATGAGAAGCGGGTTTGTGTTTGGCTTGAATGTTTTATGCTTGAAAGTATAGGGGTTTTCCGGCTCCCAAATCTGAGCACTAAAAATATAGGTATTGGAATCCTGCACCACACGTTTGGCCCAGGCAGGAATTCTTTCACCGGAACCGCCTTTCCATTCCACGAACATTTTGAACAACTCTTCGTGGTGCATGCAGTCCAGCGGCTTGTTTAGTTCCCATACGCCATTTTTCAAGCGATTGAGTTTAAAGTCCTCCTTTTTTTCCCAATGGTTGAAATCAACAAACAGATAAATGGCAGTTGCATTGGGTGCCCATTCCCGAAAAGTCCAACCTTCGGATGTTTTGTGAAGACCAAAATACAGATAGCCATCTGCAAATTCTGACAAGCTTTTACCTCCTGTCAGATTTTTCTCGCGATCACCGGCATATTGATATCTGCCGGTGATTGCCTCACTATACGGCTTCAACCAAGGATCATCTTGAATGATTTTCAATATCCCTTTCTTTTTGTCGGAAGAAACCATATCCATAATATTAAATGCTAGATCAGAACTTTTACAATTGCTTTTTTGATCCGGCCATCGCTGATGGCTGGAGCATGTCCGTCTTCAGGGAAAAATATAACGAATTCACCTGGGTTTACGGTTACGTAAGTAGTGGGTTTGTCTGTATAGAAAACGATATCGTTTTCTGCGTTGTATGGATCGATTTCTTTTTTGCAATTCTCAATGGCTGTCCAACCCATTGTTTCCTGACCGACAAGAACAATCTGAATATCAATGTATTTCTTGTGTGCTTCCATTTTGGCTGCTTCCGGCTTTTTGCCATCCAGTTCCACCAAGGAAATATATAAATGATCACCGTCCAAAATAATCTTACCCGGTTCCATTTTGGACAGGTCATTATTCCTGATATAATCAAAAGCTATTTTAAAGCGAGGGTTAAGTGAAAGAGATGCAGATGCATTTTTCAGAGAATCAAGAATCATAATGTAGAATATTTATGTTATTAAATTGAAAATATACAGATATCAGTATTCGAATAGGGGTAAACTTTCATCAAAAAGCTGACACAAATATATCATTTTATTGGGAGAAAACGTGAGAATTTCCTAAGTTTGTATCTGAAAATCTAACAAATTATCAGGATTTATGGCACATTTGCCTTCTCTGATTTACGACTTAGCGCTTATTCTGATTTCTGCGGGTTTTATGACCCTTTTGTTCAAATGGTTAAAACAACCACTTGTTCTTGGATATATCGTTGCAGGCATTATAGCCGGTCCGCATATTAACCTGTTGCCGGTTACAGTAACTGACACTAATAATATTCAAACCTGGGCGGATATAGGCGTCATTTTCCTTCTGTTTGCATTGGGACTTGAATTCAGTTTCAAAAAATTGGCTGCTGTTGGTAAAACGGCTCTACTTACTGCCATCGTTGCCGTGATTGGCATGATGATATGCGGTTATACGGTAGGTCATTTGCTTGGATGGTCTCCAATGGATTGCTTGTTTCTGGGTGGAATGCTTTCTATGTCATCTACCACCATCATTATAAAAGCATTCAATGACTTGAATATGAGGGATAAACCTTTTACGACAGGCGTTTTTGGCGTGCTGGTCGTTGAAGATTTGTTTGCTATTATTATGATGGTAATGCTTTCCACCATTTCCGTCAGCAAAGTTTTTGACGGGAGTCAATTCCTGTTCAGCATTACCAGGTTGGCCTTTTTTCTCGCTCTTTGGTCCATTTTTGGCATATTCCTGATTCCAACCTTTTTGAAAAAAGTCAGAAAGCTCATGAATGAAGAGACGCTGTTGATTGTTTCAACCGGTTTGTGTCTCGGAATGGTGGTCATCGCAGTCAAGGCTGGGTTCTCTGCTGCTTTGGGTGCTTTTATCATGGGATCCATCTTGGCAGAAACTGTTGATGTCAAACGTATTGAGAAAATGATGGGACCACTGAAAAACTTTTTTGGTGCCATATTTTTCGTTTCTGTTGGTATGATGGTAGATCCTGCCATTCTTTCCGGTTATGCCTGGCCGGTTTTTATCATCATTCTGACGGTCATCTTCGGGCAATTGATTTTTACCACTTCTGGTTTTTTGCTTTCCGGTCTTCCGCTCAAAGTGGCCATGGAGTCTGGTTTCAGTCTTGCTCAAATCGGAGAGTTTGCTTTTATCATTGCGGGTTTGGGGCTTAGCCTGGGGGTTACGGATTCATTCCTTTATCCGATTGTGATTGCTGTCTCTGTCATTACGACTTTTACGACGCCCTATTTTATTAAATTGGCTGATCCGGCCTATGCCTTTTTGAAAAAGATCCTTCCGGAAAAAGTCTTGGATAAGATTGATATACCCCGCATATCTAAGAATACAGCCACAAAGCACAGCTCATGGGGTGCAATGCTCAAGGATTTTTTCTCTTATATGATTGTGCTTTCGATTGTGGTCATTGCCCTCTTGTACTTATCGCTCGGTTATTTGTATCCCTTCCTGCAGAGACATTTGCCTGAAGGCTGGTCGGCCGGTATTGCTTTCTTTCTGACCATAATCACCATCGCTCCTTTTTTGCGGGCGATGATGAGTAATAATGGGGATTCTACTTCTTCTGTCCTTAATTTATGGATGGAGAAGGCTTCTAACCGAAAAATACTGGGATTCCTGGTTGGTATACGTACGTTCGCGGTGTTTGTGACCATCTTGTTCGTTATCAATGCTTTTTTCCCCATTTCGATTCAAATCAATTTGCTGATTTCTGTGGCAATTCTTGTCTTTATTTTACGTTCGAAATGGTTGCTCAAGCGGTTTTGGCATCTTGAATCCCATTTTCTGATCAATCTGAATGAAAGGCAGATGGATGAGAACTATCGTAAGATCGAGAGTAACAAAGGGGTGATGCAACTCAATGATATGCAGAAAAACCATTGGCTGGATTTTAAACTTTATACTTGTGCTTTAAGGATTAAAGGTGATAGTCGTTTTGTGGGTCAACAGATCAGGGCTCTGCATTTCAGGAATGATTACAACCTGATAATCATTCGTATCCGAACCGTTGACAATAAGTATATCAATATTCCTTCCGGTGATTATTATATTCAAAAGGGTGATACGTTCAGGCTTGCGGGAAAAAAGAGTTCGCTTAGGAAGCTTCAGGAAGATGAGTTGTTATATCTGGAGTTTGTGGATCATTCTTTTATGACGTTGCATGGCTTTTCTAAGCTGGAATTTAATCGTAAGAAGCAGGAGGAGCGGATTACTTGTTCGGGTTTGCCTATTAGTGATCAATCGCCGTTATGCGGTAAAAATCTGATTGAATCAGCAATAGGTGCCAAGACAAAGTGTTTGGTGATTGGTCTGGAACGTGAAGGTCAGCAGATTGTCAATCCGGCAGCGACAGAAACACTGCAGACCGGGGATGTGGTTTGGCTGGTAGGAGAGGAGAAACCGGTTTCCAAGCTGATTGAATCAAACGTGTATTATCTGTAAGATATTTGGGATCAAGTTACAAAGTTGTGGATTATTGGCAAAATGGGCATCGCTCCCTTCGTGCAGCAGTATGGCAATCAAAAAAAAGCATCGGAAATATCCGATGCTTTTTCTATATCAAGAGATTTATTATAAATCTGTAATCGGTTTATGTTGTGGCACCAACCACTTCATAAGTAACCAAGCTATCAGATAAGCAAAAGCACATACGGCAAACATGATGGTGTAAGCCTTGTTTGTATCGAATGTCCCATCCAAATAACCGGCCAACAATTGAACCAAGACACCGCCTAAACCACCGGCAGCAGCACCGATACCGGTAACGGTACCGACCGCTTTTTTCGGGAACATGTCGGAGACGGTGGTGAACAAGTTGGCAGACCAAGCCTGGTGAGCAGCACCAGCGACACAGATGATTGCGATGGCGGCTACGATACCGAAGCTGCCCGCAGCCCATTGGGTAGCAAGCAAGACAACAGGAGCGAAAGCAATCAAAAGCATTGCAGTCATACGAGCCTTATAGGTTGCCCAACCTTTGTTGATGAATGTCATAGGAATAGAACCACCATAAACAGAACCGATAATGGCGACACCAAACACGATGAAGTTGGAAATCATTACGTAAGTTGCGGTCTGCTCAACGTCCATACCGACGCAGAATTGTTGTCTTACATAGGTAGGTAACCAGAATAACAAGAACCACCAGATGCCATCTGTCATAAACTTACCAATGGTGAATGACCATGTTTGACGATAGGTCAACATCTTCAGCCAAGGCACTTTGTTTGAGCCACTGGCTTCATCGGCTGTTTCCTGTGCAGAATCACCACTATGGATATAATCGTATTCAGCTTGAGAGAGTTGGCCTTTTTCAAGTGCTTTTTTCGGGGACTTGTACATAATACCCCAGAAAATCAACCAAAGGAAACCAATGAAACCAGTAATCAGGAAGGCCATTTGCCAGCCTTCAAAAATGCCAAAAAATTTATAATCACCTGTCCATGCTAACAAACACCAAGGAACCAAGATGGCACAAATCATGGCACCGATGTTGGAACCGGAATTGAAAATACCAACTGCCAAAGCTCGTTCTTTTTTAGGGAACCATTCTGCGATGGTCTTATTTGATGCGGGGAAGTTTCCGGATTCACCCATACCAAATAAGCTTCGGGCAGCGATATGAGCTCCAAGCCCTTTACCCATAAAGGCACTCAAGATACCTGCCAATGACCATAAAATTAAAGAGCCGGCCAAACCAATTTTAGTACCGACTTTGTCGATGACCCATCCGGCCAACAAGGTGAAACCAGCATAGAACAGGGTAAATGCAGATGTTAAATAGGAGAACATTTGCGATGTCCATCCAAACCCTTCTGCAGAACAGAAGTAATCCTTCAGGAAACCGATGACATTTCTGTCCATGTAGTTGATTGTCGTGGAGAAAAGCAGCAAGGCCACAACGGTCCACCGATATTTCCCGACCTTTTCGGTCACATTACTCATAATGTATTAAATTTAAAGATTAATAATCATATTAAACCGGTTCGCGCAGCTTATAAAGCCAAGTGAA
>JALNXZ010000040.1 GCA_023230125.1 Bacteroidales bacterium
TTCTAAAGTAGCATAGTTTTCTTTTGTGCCATACCTGTCAATATAGAATTCTTTTTTATATCTCTGCCAACTTATCAATTCTTTTTCTTCTTCATTTTCAGGTTCAGCATCCTCTACACAAAGTTCCCAGAACCTTGCTCTTTTCTTATACACTTCTGGATCAGAGTCAAAGTTAAGCTCCTTTATGTATGCGTAATTACACCTACCATCACCATCTTCATCCGGCTCCTTTAACCTGAGTAAGTTGTTCCATCTACCACCTACAGTCCACCAGTCCCACTGACTCTTAGGATTATAGGTTGAAATTTCATTTCCAGCTTCATCAAGCTCATAGCCCTTTTCTCTCATGGCCTGCAAGAAATCTTCGTCAGACATTGCAGAGTAATCAGGCTCTTCGTCTTTCTCCTCTTCGCTGTCTTTGTCTCTTGAGTACCACTTCCTTTTATCTGCAATAAATTCGTCTCTGGGTGTTGATATGTAAGGGGGTACTTCTTTATTTTCATTGTATGGTGCCAACAAATCTCCTAACAATTGATCATTGCGCATTAACACCAGTACTGTAAAGTGACTCATACTGTTTCCCTCATTTAAATGTTAGAACTTGATCCAAAATGATATTTCCCATGTAGAAGCAAGCTTTCAGTTCCACCTTTTGCTTTTGATTTATATTTTGGAATATAGCGCTCTTCCCCTGAGTCTAAAAATCTCTGTAATGAAGGGCCTGGTATTGTGTCAGTACCTTCAATCCACCTAAGAACTTTGGGCTTTCCCTTGCTATCTTTTCCATAAACAGGAATTAAATTTCTCCAAGGAAAGTCTGTTCCAATTAACTCATACTCAAACCTGGGAAGTACGTCTCCTTCTTCATGAAGAAACTGTTCCATTGGTCTTGGGGGATACCTAAGTAAGACCTTCTCCCGATAATGATCAATTTTGATCACTAAGCAGTTTGGTGAAACCTCCTTCTGATGCTCTTTAATGAAATCAAAAATATTTTGTTTTCGTTTTTCTTGCACTGGATCACCTTGCTACTCATATCGATTTTGGACGCAACTGTATATATGATTTTAAACTATAAATATGTTTCCACTTTCAGTAGAAAAAGCTATTTATAGTTTCGTACTGAAGTAATACTACATGTCAACTAAAACGGAACCTGCCGTGAAAAAGAAAACTGATCTCACGGAATCAATAAAGGTAAGCCCTTATGTAAAAAATTTACTTGAGGAGATCAAGAGCGAAGAAGGGCACACTTCGATGGATTCCGTTATCAGGACGTTGTTAATGATTAGAGTTGCACTCGTAAGGCTTTTTCCTAAAGGCTTTATGAATATAATGGAGGTAAAACGCAATGGATGAAATGCTAGTAGCTGCGCTTATGCTAAGAGTTTCGATTGAGAAAGGATGGAGTATTCAACCTGATCAAAAGAAACGGAAAGCTCTTTTAAAAACAATGGCAAAAAAAGCTAGAGGAAACGTATAATCTGTCCTTGCAAAGCATTTGTAGAAGGTATTGTTCCAATAGCTGATGTTGTTTGCCCTTGCGCAGAAGCTACTGAAGATATTAAAAACAACGGTAGTTGCCACTGTGGGATGTTTTGTAAGAAAAAACCTGAATATGGAAAATATGCAGCTCCTGCCATTACATGCGCTGCCAAGCCTGGGATTTGTCATACAGGCGGTGACTGCAATGGATGTGAGTTCGCAGAGAAGTTTGAAGCTAATAAAAGATTGTTTGAATATATTAATAGCTGTGATTGCCGCGACTCTTCTGGTATTTGTAACAGGTCTTTCGAGAACTGCAAAGGAGCAGAATGCGAAAGCGCAATTGCTGCATCACAGAAAAAGCTTTGAGGTATTTATGGTAGAACCTGAAACTGATTTCGAATATGCAGTTGTAGCCTTTTGTGCAGAACTCGGCCAAATGCTTATAATGAAAAACCGGAAGTATGGAGATTCTTTTAGAAATCTAAGAAAAGATGCCAGTCATGATCTTGGAAATCCCAGGATTCCACTCTGGCTGCATATGAAAGAAAAGTTGAGCAGATACATGGAAAATCATCCTGATGATGATGAAGATATTTGCAAAGATGGCGCAGGATACTGGTGTCTCGAAGCAATATGCTCAAGATTTGATGATCACCGTGATCAACTCCCAGGAAGTGCGGAAGATATCTCTTCAACAACCTAAAGTTATATATACTAAAACGAATAATCACTACCTACAGAATTTAAATGGAGATGAATTAAAATGAGAAACTTTATTCTTAGAAATGATGATGGTACAGAAAGAGGAATTTTTACAGGTAAACAGCCTAGACAGGCTGCGTTAAAGGTTGCAAACAGAAGTGTCGGTACAAAGGATGCTCCAGTAACAATCAAGCTTAGGGAAAGAGGCACCAAGAAGGTTCATGTTTTCCTGGCCTGGAGAGAGTTTGTTGACGCTCCGGCTAGGAGGCCTGACTGGTTGCCAGCAAAGATTTTTAAGCCTTTTGTCAAAAAGGAACGTATTGAAACTCTCGCGTAAATTTTCCCCCATAACCTCCTTAATTTCTTATTTTTCGAGCTTTACCAAGCTCACCTATTTTTTAAATTTTCTTTGAAGGGACTGCTATGGAAAAACACGAAACTGTTAAGATTTTTCATAATACTGATCTCGATGAGTTGAACTCTGAGATTTGGTATACGGTAGATGAAGAAGGTCAACCCTTAGTTTTCGGAGATGCTAACGAAAAAAAGCATGCTAAGTGGTTAACATCAAATGTTGTGATCGAAGGAGAAGCTTTAGAAAAGCTTAGAAAAGGAATTATGCCTGTAGGCTGGCTGTTTCGTGGAGAAATGGTCAAGGGATATATTGAGCAATTCGATGACGAGAAAATGTGGGAAGGTTTTGAGTACACATACGCTGAACGTTTGCTCAAGTATGAGATCCCTAATCCTGACTATCCGGAAACAGTTAGAGGAATGCTTTGGTATATTCTTACGCACTTCAGTGTTCCTCCGAAATCAGTAAGAGTAGATCAACTAAAGCACATGAAAGAGCAGCTTAAAGAGGCTTTTGATCTTGGAATTCAGTCAACTAGGATCGTAGCTGATTTAGGTCAACCACATCTGGATTGGAAAATAAACGATATTCCATGTTTAAGACAGATACAGATACTGCCTCTCCCTGGCAGGAAAGTTGAAGTCCATTTCCTGTTTAGGTCGCATGATTACGGCAATGGGTATGGCGCTAATATGGCAATGTTGATCAATGCTATCAACAAGCATGTAGTATCCCCTGCTGGTGGTTTAATCGTAAAAGTTGTACTCACTTCTTGGGTTGCACACTTATACGATAACGATGCATCAATGTTCAAGCCTATTGTAGCTGCGTATAAAAAGAGAAAAACTGAGAATGATATGCGTAAAAACATTATAAAAAAACTTGAGAAAAAAGAGGAGGATACATGAATTTCATTCCTGTTACTGCTTACGAAAGAAATAAAGCAGAATGGGACTGCTTTTTAAGCGAAATGAAGTACCGAAAAGAGCATCAGTGGGAGGAAAATAGCCTCCTACCGGAAAATTTTAGGATTTGATATAAAGTGGCTGCAAGGATTACATTAGAATCTGCTCTTAAAGACATCATAGCTGGCCTATCTGAGCTTGATAATGAGGCTTGCGAAGATAGATTCAAAGTTAGGAATAAGATATGGAGAAGGGCAGGATGGATTTATGATAATGCCATAGACATAAGAGTTGAAGTAGCTAACAATGAAAAAAAGAAATACACATCAGAAGAGATCAACTTCAACACAATACCTATGCGCACTAAAGCTGAAACAGGCGACAGACAAACTGCCGATTATGTTTTATGGTGGAAGTTCAAGTTTGAACCTGAAGAAGCTTTCAGAAAAATGGGAATTTGTTTCGAAAGAAAAGAAGTAAAAGACTTTCATGGAACAATTATTCAGAACTATGATAGGTTTGATAGGGAGATAGACAGGTTCCTGCAAGATCCAAAGACCAAGATGATGCTCATTTTGATTGAAGGAAGTTTGCAGGAAGCTCTGGCATACATACCTCCAAAGAGATATTCCGGAGATGCTGTAAAGGGAATGATCTCCTCAAAACTCGGAGCTATTGCGAGCATAGAAGCGCGAGGAGTCCATGTTTGCTTTAAGAGTTCAAGAACTCAAGCAGCTAACTCAATAAAAAAATCTGTAGAGCATTTCTGGCAAAAGAGCATAGACTTTATACTTAGAGATGAACTAAAGGAGATACAAGAGAATGGTATTGGAACAAAGTACAAGAAGGAACTTAGCAACTTGCCTGGACATGATGAACTTAGCGGAAAGCCTGCCAGAATCCCCACAAAGAAACGTAGTACTGTTCAATCTAGCGGAACTCGCAGAACGCGAAGCTCGAAATCTAAAAAGTGAATACGCAAAAACGCAGGGAGTTGCGATTGAATCTCAACAATCGCCTTATATCAGGTGAACATATGAATTTCAAATGGCACACAAGAATAAGTTTAATGCTAATAACAGTCCTTGCTATTTATTTTAAATATGCAGGAGTATTAGTTCCATTTGAAATTATTGCGTTTTGGCTAATGGGATATTTCAATACAGTATATGCTTCACCGGATATCGATCATAAAAACTCAAAGCCTACGCAAAACCTGGGAGCAGCAGGATGGGTAACATCAAGAACTTTCAAACATAGAGGTTTACTGCACAATCCAATATTTTGGACTCTGCTCTATGCTTTCATTGGATACTATATTTATAATGAGTATGCCTACGAAGCATGGTTCTTAACAGGAGGTTTAGTTGCAATTTATACGCATCTGCTGCTGGACTTCATTTCTACTAAATATAAGAGAACCAAAAACAAGATCAAACATTCTCTTCATATTTAATTTCTTTTTTAGTAATTGATCACTACTTTTACACCAAGTTTTTCTATCTCAGTTGCGGCTTGCATAAATGTTTCAACATCACCAAAAATAGCCAGCGTCATTGTTTCAGAGTTGAAATCAACCCAACCTATAGGCCTGGTAAACAGGTAAACAAAGTACTGCAAGACACTGTTTTTAAATTTCCTTTTGTACATGTTTGTGCTGAGTTCATCCTGCCAGACATCAAAATACTTATTCAGGATATCGATACTGGAATTATACAAATTCGGTTTAAATTGTTTTATTTCAACCATAATACACTCTATCGTATCTCAAATATATAAACAGAACTATTCCAGAAAAAAAGCCATTATATCCAGAAAACTATAAATACCATAATGAGTATATTAGAGATTACAGCATTACTAAAATGCGAGGAGATATTATGGCAGAAGTAATAACAAACGGAATTGTAACATGCTCTTGTTCGGCATGTAGCTGTGATAGTTCATGCAGATTCAATGGCCCAAGTTTTATGGGAAGAATAAGTAATCAAATGGCTAATGAGGATGACTAATGTGCCTGAAAAAGAAGAAGAACCTAGCGTTCCTTACGATGCTACAGAAGATCAGATTTTTGACTTCTGGGACAGAATTGATAACTTGTATTAATGAGGGAAATTAAATGGGAAGGAAACGAAAGCACCAGATAACACGGTTTAAACCAAATACACCTGGATCTGTATCTCACGAAAGAAAAACATTAGTAGCTGAAGTGTTTGGAGAAGTAAATGCTTCAGGCGACATATACATAGGAAAAGATCTTGCAAGTTATAAAACAGTAACATATGTATTTAAAAAAGAGGAGATCGAAAGTGAAAACAAAGTTGAACAAACCGACAAGCGAGGTAATACTCGAAAGAAAGAAAAACGAACTCAATCGACTGCTCGAAAAGAAAGCTGAACTTTCGGTACAAATAATTGATCTGCAACACAAAACAGTTGATCTTAATACAGAAAGATCGGGTATAATTTTACAAATAAACCAGCTTGTTCTGGAGCTTAATAATGGTACCGGATTACGACCAGGTAACGTTGTCTGAATTACAAAAACGAGTTACTGAAGCTGAAATAAGAAAAGGACATATAGGGGATGATATTAAAACTAAATGTTTCCTCTTAATGGAGGAAGTAGGAGAAATGGTCAAAGCCATCAGGATATTTATAGGAATGAGAATTCATTCCAAAACTGCAAAACATAACCTCGAAGATGAACTTGGTGATGTTCTGTTTTTAGTAATTGCAATAGCCAATCGTGCTGGAATTAATCTAGTAAAAGCATTGCTAACAAAAATAGAAAAGGATGAACAAAAAATATACAAAAATGCAAATGCAGAAGACTAAGTTTCTAAAGGTCACTGCAACATCGACTTGAGCATCCTTGATAATTGTGAAACTTCCCGCAAAGGCGTTTCCTAATCCATCAGATGCTAAATAGTTGTATGATCCGGCTGGTAAGGTAATAGTAGCTTTTCCGTCTGCATCAGTTGTCACAGGTTCTGCAACTCCTTCAATTGTAATTGAAGCTCCACCATCGATGTTTCCATCTAGAGTTGTTAGAAAATTTGCTTGGCCTGTTGCAGTTGTTTGCCCGAAAAATAGTTCTTCCGCATAGATAAGAGAAACGTAAGAAGTATTTAAGCCTAGTGATTATTATGCCCCCACAAATAATCGATATGCATCATGTGGACTTCAACAGAAGAAAACATGTCCGGATAGACAGAAAATCAAAATGGGGAAATCCATACAAACTGGACAACCCAAATGATGAAGAAGCTCGCTTGGAAGTCCTATGGAAATATACGCTCTACCTATTGCGAAATGAAAAACTTCTAAACGATGTCCCACTTTTGGAAGGAAAAACACTAGCTTGCTGGTGCTATCCTAAAAATAAATGTCATGGAGAAATTCTTTGGTATTTATCAGAAAACCAAGATCTCGTAGCTAGAACAGGAAGAGCGTGCACAGACAAAGAGGCTATAGCAGAAATTATATTTGCAGGCCTTGGATGGAAACATAAAAAGAGCCATGTGCAGACAACATTATTCTAAGCGAGGTAGAAAACATGCACTATAAAGATCTTTCAAAAAATGAAAACAAAGTGCTCAATACTTTAAATGGAAACTTGATGTACTTATATGAATTGGAAGAAGCTACTGAACTTGAATTTAATATACTAAAACGTGTAGTAAAAGAGTTGACTCATTTAGGTATAGTTGATGTTAAACCATTCAACGGTAAAACCCTGTACAAACTAACTGATGCAGGGAAAGAGTTAATTACTCAGAAGCTTGAGGCCATGAGGCGTAGCAATGGTGATACCTTTAAGCAACCAGTGTACCTGCATGGAACTCGCTATTCTGATGCTCAGGAAGCTAGGGAACACATAGAAAGAATGCTT
This sequence comes from Bacteroidales bacterium, assembly GCA_023230125.1. Classification (GTDB taxonomy): domain Bacteria; phylum Bacteroidota; class Bacteroidia; order Bacteroidales; family UBA1402; genus UBA8389. Next base: position 7,346 of record JALNXZ010000040.1, read on the forward strand.
CAGTACTACAGCGATGGTGACTTACTTTCCCCCAAAGACTTTGAGGTAATTTACTCATGCTTGATATTTACTGATAGCGGTAGAAACCTATTAAACATTGGAGTTCTCAATATTCAAGTGGTTATAGAGAATGGAAGCTACTTTTTGAAAGTAGTTACTGATACCGATGACTATGACATTATTCCACTAGCAAGGCTGCTTGGAGAAAGAAAAGCATATTTCCATAAAAAGGATGTTAAGAAAGCATTTGTTAACGCAATCGATATTGAAGCTCCAATAGGATTTACAGTCCACAATAACCCTCCGTTTATTGGAGAAATATTTAAAAACTTTACAAAAACGCATAAGATTGAGACTGATAAAGTAAAAATTAAAAGAATCAATAACAAGGAAGAGCTTCTTGATTACGAATTAAAACAGCAATGGATTGAGTATTATAACGAGCATGCTGATGTTATATTTATTCCTGACTCAGAATTGCTTGAAATAAAGAAAGAAGGTAGAATAGAGAAGTTAAATAAAAAATTAGCTAAATTCGGAGTTTAAAAATGGATGCAATTTTGAAAAAATACAGACAACATGCTCTGCTCATTAATCGCGCAGGAGGCAGGCTTTACGTTGTAGGAGGTGCGGTAAGAGACTTCGTAATGAGAAGATCTGTGCATGATGTTGATCTCTGCGTAGCTGGCCTTACAATTGATCAATTTGTAAGCATATTCCCAACTGCAAGGCTCCAGGGAAAACAGTTTCCAGTATTCGTAGTTGACAATGCTGAAATAGCGTTTGCAAGAACTGAAAAGAAAACTGGAATAGGATACAGAGGGTTTGAAATTAACGCAAATCCTGGAATTACTATCGAAGAAGATCTTCTCCGAAGAGATTTAACCTTTAATGCAATGGCTGTGGATGTACTCACAGGTAAGCTTATAGATCCTTATGGAGGCACTGATGACATTGCAGACAAAATGGTTAGACCTACATCTGCCGCATTCTTGGAAGATCCTGTGCGCGTTCTAAGGGCTGCCAGGTTTGCTGCTGAGTTTGACTTCAAACCTACTTCAAGGATTTTCAAATACTCATACATGCTGAAGTCAGAAATTCCTTCGATAAATGATAACTTGAAATTTAAAGAGTTTAAAAGAGCAATGGAAGGTAAAGCGCCCTGGACGTTCTTCGAAACGCTTAGAACTGCAAATGTGCTCGATGTCGCATTTCCTGAGCTTGATGCTCTTGATGGCGTTTATCAAATGAATCACCATGACGGAGATGCCTGGGAACACACAATGGCCGTACTGAGAACTTGCTGTGGTCTTACAACTAATCTGTATGATCGAGTCGCGGCACTATACCACGACACTGGAAAGGGTAATACTCCGGAGGACATACTTCCGCATCACAATGGACATGAGCTCAGGAGTTGCGACATCATAGAAGAATTAACCTGGATGCCAAAAGACCTAAGAAAATACGTTAAAGCAGTTGCGTATGATCACATGAGAGCTCATAAATATGATGAAATGAAACGCGGCAGTAAGGTTAGAATGCTACTTAGAATAAACAAAACATGCAGAGGACTTGAAGGCTTCAGCAATGTGGTGTTCTCAGATAGACCAACTGATGAAACTGTAGCTGATTTATCCAGAATGGCTGAAGACATGGCCGCAGTAACTGCAATCACAGGAAAAGATATGCCTGAAGACACACCAAAAGGTGAGGCTTTTGGGCTGGCATTACATGAAAGGAGGTGCAAAGCACTTGGAATTCAGAGAATTAATGCGTTTTGATGAAGATTCAATCTATTTCATTTTCGGATTGGCTCGGCCTAAAAATAATCCTGGCATGGATAAAGATCAAAGGATCTTCCTAAGGAAACCAGTAAAAGAAGAAAAAGATTTTGATCGCAAAGTCTCGGAGATGTTTGAAACCTGCGAGCGCACTGGATTAAACATGTATGTTTATGTCTCAGTAAACTCCAGAAACACCCTTAATGCACTGGATATTATGTCCGATAAACTTAGTGCATATAATAAAGAGGCAAGGAGAGGAAAGAAAACATTTAAGAAAACAGCTAAAGCACTTGATCAAGTGTGGTATTCTTGCTGCATGAAACAAGAAGCAAGGGGTACCAAGTACTTCCTTCTGGATATTGATACTAAAAATCCAGAAACAAGAAAAACTCTTGCAGAAATTGTGCTGCCTCACTCAGGGCCAATACTTGTTGAGCAGGAAACGCGCAATGGCTACCACTGGATTGTAAAGCCATTTGATGTAAGACTTATTAAAGGTGTCCCAAACGTTGGAATTCAAAAAGACGGATTATTATACCTGGGATGCACTGGATTTAAAGAGGATTGAATATGGAAAAAATAACCTACATGGGAGTTACATTCAAAAACGAAACGCATGCAAGAGCAGCAGTTTTTCTTGAAACTGTAGGAGTATCCTGGGAGTACCGACAGGAATTCTTTATGCTGCCAAACGGTATTGAGCACATACCCACTTTCTGGCTTCCGGACATGCAGATGTTTTTAGAAGTTGCAGAAAAAACGTTTACTGCTCTTGAACTAGAATCATTAAAACTTATGGCAGCAAGTTTAAGTCCTGACAGGTGCTTTGGTGTATTGAAGTTCAATGGACTTCCAGCATATGATCAAGTGTACGGATACTTCAATACTGCAACCGGAGTAATTGAAGATAGATATTACCTGATCACTAACAAGAGTAAAAAGTATCCTATAAATCCCCCAAGATTTTATATGGAAAGAGTTGGAAACACTATCTTCCCGCACCGTCTAAGTCGTAAAGAATTTGATGATCAAGTCAGAGAATCAAATAAATTATTCAAAAAAGGAATGGCAGCAGCAAAAGCGTATAAATTATAAAGGAGATGAGTAACATGGTTTTTCAAACCGATTCGTACAATGTAAGCCACTTCGGAATGTATCCCCCTGGAATGACCGAAGCTTCAGGTTATGCAGAGTGTAGGGCCAATAGC
>JALNXZ010000027.1 GCA_023230125.1 Bacteroidales bacterium
ATTCAAAGGCTGTAGATTGACTTCATCAGCCAGTATATCAAACTTATATTCAGGCAAAGACTTTGAATGGTTTATCAATCCGGAAAAAACAAGTCTGGCATTTTCATCATTGATTTTACCACGACCTTCCATTCCCATTTTGTCAAATTGGCCGTTCAGCGTCATGTTTTTGTATTTGTAACCATTGTAGAAAACAAATGGTATCATGCCGTCAATTTTTCCGGACAATCCATTTTTGGAATCAATTGCTCCATCGACAGTCACATTAAAAGCTATATTCTCCAGCATCTTATAGTCCGGAAATATCTGGTTCATTTTAAACGCATCAGTTCTTATATTCCCTTTAAATAAAAAACCTTCATTTTGGGGAGACAGCTGAATATCTGTACCAACGTTACCCGCTGCAGTGGCGAAATCTCCTCTGAGCACCCACCGATGAGCGACAGTGTTGATATTCCCCATATAATTGATAGTGCCGAGATTACGTAAGGCTGGTATTTCTGTAAACTGATTGGTCGCTACACCGGAAAAATATTCCAGACATTCTGGCATGATACGAAGTGTTCCTATCAAACCATTCATATACAAATTCTTAATTTTAGGAAGGCCTTTTAAAGTGATTTTTCCATTTAAAAGAAATATATCATCCATATTGACCAAAACCTGATTGCAAGTCAGTTCGGATAATTTCCCAATAGTGGATAAAGACAATTTGACCGGCTTATTCAGATTGGTCAGAGAAACGTTCAAAAAGGAAAAATCAGAAGGGACAAAAGTAATCTTGATATTTGTCTGATTAAATCTAACCGAATCTGAAAAATTCGAAAAAGCAGAAAAGCCATGATATTTAGCATCAAGCGAATCAATTTCTAAGCTTGAATTGGCAGAATAGATTTTCAGGTTTCTCAAAGTAAAAGCATTTTCAGAGAGTTTGGTTTGAAATTTAAGGTTGTCAATGATCAAACCACATTTTTCTTTTGCCTGAAATTTATAAATCCATAGCTGATAATGTTTTTTAGGAGCAATCTTTAGACTCAGTTTTGCAGAAATCCGGCTAAAATCAAGGTGATTTCCGTCAAGACCGTCAGTTTTAATCAATTCAGATTTCACATCATAATGAATCCGGCTATTTCGCAACAGAATCGTCGAAAAATCAAGATGCCAGGGCAGAATCGTTTTTTTATTGGGCTTTTTAAAAGCATCTATGATCGGCTGAATGTTCAATTTACCTTTAGGGGTATTACGCCAAAGATGGATATCAGCACAAATCAGACGTAAGGCATTCAATTCCAAACGTCTGCTTAATAGAGGGATAATCCGCACTTCAGCATCAAATCTTTCTGCTTTCAAGATTTGATGACCTAAGCTATCATTGATTTGTACATGATGAAAAACGAGACCACGAAAAAGGCTGATATCTGAATCCTCAATATATATCTTAGTTCCGGTCTTTTGATTGAGATCTTTGGTTACACTATCGACCAAACGCTGTTGAAAATAGGACGTATTCAACAAAATCAGAGGTATGCCAATCAGTATCAGCAACACAAGAAGCACTATGATTCCCGTTCTTTTCAAAATAATTTGGTACCTTTGTCTGGCTGTAATCCGTTTGTCATACTTTTATATGCAAAAATAAGAAAAAGGCGCACATATTTTACAGTCAAACTGATAAAAACACAATTTTGACTTTTTATGTCCCACATAACTATTCTTGGTATAGAATCATCTTGTGATGATACTTCAGCAGCAGTCATCCGGGATGGTTATTTGTTGTCTAATGTCGTTTCCAGCCAAAAGATACACGAAGCATACGGAGGAGTCGTTCCGGAACTGGCATCAAGAGCACATGAACAAAATATCATACCTGTTGTCGATCAAGCACTTAAGAAAGCCGGCATTTCAAAAAAGGAACTTTCATCTGTCGCTTTCACCCGTGGCCCTGGACTGATGGGCTCTTTGCTGGTAGGGACGTCCTTTGCCAAAGGTTTCGCCAGATCTTTAAATATTCCATTGGTGGATGTCAATCATTTACAAGGTCACATTCTGGCACATTTCATACAGGTGGAAGGAGAGGATCACCAATTCCCGAAATTCCCATATTTATGCTTGCTTGTATCTGGCGGCAATTCCCAGATTGTGTTGGTCCGTTCATACAATGATATGGAAATCATCGGCCAGACCATAGATGATGCAGCTGGAGAAGCTTTCGACAAATGTGCCAAAGTGATGGGGTTGCCTTATCCCGGAGGTCCGGTAGTAGACAAACTTGCCAAGTTGGGAAATCCCCAAGCCTTTAAATTTAGCAAACCTCATATTCCTAAATACGACTACAGCTTCAGCGGTCTCAAAACCTCTTTCTTATATCGTTTGCGTGACGAAGTTGCCTTGAATCCAAATTTTATTGAACAAAACAAGGAGAGTTTGTGTGCCTCTCTGCAAGCCACTGTGGTGGATGTCTTGATGGATAAGCTCAGAAAAGCATCCAAAGCACTGGGTATCAAAGAAGTTGCCCTTTCAGGAGGTGTCTCTGCCAACACCGGTTTACGCACAGCCTTCGCTGATCATGCGAAAAGATACGAATGGACGATTCATATCCCTAAATTTGCCTATACGACAGATAACGCCGCCATGATCACCATGACGGGTTATTTCAAATACCAGGATGGCCTTTTTGCATCTATGGATGTAGCGCCATATTCAAGAGTCACCCTATAAAACGAGTATGCTGAAATCCCTCTTTTTTGTATTTATCGGTGGTGGATTCGGCAGTGTTTTGCGCACTTTGGTCGGAAAGCTTTTCAGTTTTGCCGGATTCCCGGTTGGAACATTGATTGTCAATATCTTGGGCAGTCTTCTGATCGGATTCCTATACGCATTGCTGAGCCGGCAGATTATTGGAGAAAATGAACGGTTACTTTTGGCTGTGGGGTTTTGTGGTGGCTTCACTACGTTCTCCACCTTTTCCAACGAGAGTCTGCATTTGCTAAGGAGTGGTCAAACCGGAAGTTTTATTTTATACGCAACCGGAAGTTTTATGCTTTGTTTGATTTCTGTTTGGTTGGGGGATAGACTCGGGTCTAGAATATAAGAAAAATGCCACCCCTGAATAAACAGAGATGGCATTTTCAGTTATATGCCAGAGGTCTTTATGCTTATACGATATGACGGATCAAACTTTCCTTATCACCATACATCATATTAATTACAGGAATCTCAATCATGGTATAAGCACCCGGGGCCTGTTTGAAACTTGCACGTGCAACGCATACCAACACCTGTGCTGTCAAAGCCGGATTATTGATCTTCATATTGAATTCAAGCAGTTGGTTCTGAGTCTTTCCGGATACACCTTTGCGCGTCATGTGGACACCATGTCCCATGTCAATCAAAGCATCCACATCATCCACCTGCATCACATGCGTTTCATCGCTTGCGAAATAAGGATCGATCTTGATGGATTCTGCAACTTTGTCAAAATCATAACCATCCTCCAGCTCGATATAAACCATTCGACGGTGAACGCCGGTTCCCAACGGAATGGTCATAGAAAGGGCAGCCTTAACGCCTGGTTTGGATTTTACACAAACCGTATGTCCCATACTCATACCAGGGCCGAAATTGGTATAACTGATACCTTTGGGTACAATGGCTTCCATCAAGGCACGAACCATGGAATCACTTCCCGGATCCCATCCTGCAGATATGATGGACACCGCATGATTAGCCTTGGCTACTTTGTCCAAGGATTCATGTAAATCCCATATTTTACCATGAATGTCAAAACTGTCTACCGTGTTGATACCCAATGCAAGGATTTCTTTGGCATGTTCTTCAACGCTACGTGTCGGTGTAGATAAAAAGGCGACATCTACGTGATCCAGTTCACGTATATCAGTAACAATAGGAATACCGGCAAGTTCATTGGGACATTCAGCCTTTATGGTACGGCGCACAATACCTGCAATTTCAAAATCAGGAGAAGCCTGAATGGCTTCCAACACGTACTTCCCGATATTGCCATATCCAACTATGGCGGCACGAAATTTTCTCATATTCAATTATTTTAGACGTTACAATTTTCAGGCCGCAAATATACAAAAAGAAAAATATGGCCACAATATTATTGCATACATTCTAAAAAGAAGGGCCAATCACTATTATCTCAAAGTAATATCATCACCTTTTTTCCTTTTAACAATTTTGATTTGTGCCTTCTTCCATTCTGAAAAAGAGCGATACTATTTTAGTTTGATAATTAATGAAAATATATAATTTTGCATCCAAATTCAGGAACAGATTGAAATCTTGCCGGTCATGAACATCGAAGAATTAAGGGAATATTGTCTGTCTATGGATGGTTCAGAAGAATGCCTTCCTTTTGATGAGGTCACGTTGGTCTATAAAGTCATGGGGAAGATGTTTGCCTTAATACCGATTGATCGGGACACCTTAAGTGTCACTGTCAAATGCGATCCGGAAAAAGCTGTTGAACTGAGAGAAAGATATGCTGCCGTCGAATCCGCCTATCACTTCAACAAACGATACTGGAACACCCTATATCCGAATCAGGATATGGATGATAAAGAAATAAAAAAGTGGATCAGACATTCTATCGATGAAGTCATCAAGAAACTTCCCATCATCAAACAGAGAGCGTATCGAAACTCCCTCTGCCCGAATCATTAAGATTCTTTGAATATCTTATTCTGAAGAATTGGATTTTTTTGTTCTTATCTCTGCATTTTTATCTTTATTCAATAAAAAACGTTTGATCTTCAACGTTGCCGTTTTTTCAAAAGGTTCATCCTGTAAATGTACGTCAGATAGTTGAGAATGCTTGCTCACAGTCTGATTCACGCGATCTTTCAACTCTTTCAGATATAATTCCATTTTTTTCTTCAGCTCTTCCTGATAATTATGAGCTGAAACTTTCAGTTCTTGATAACGTTTTGAGAATTCTTCCGGATTCAGATAAACCCTGGCTATCAGTTTTCCTTTGTTTTCGTATACAACAGATTCGACCACTCCATCCATCTCATTAATAATGGCCTCTATTTCTTCAGGGTAAATATTCTCACCACTCGATCCAAGAATCATATTTTTACTGCGCCCTTTGAGGTATATATTCCCTTTTTTATCAAGGATAGCAAGATCTCCGGTACATAACCATCCGTCAGGACTCAAGACTTCAGCTGTTTTCTCGGGATCCTTGTAATAGCCTTGCATAACATTACGACCACATACAACCAATTCACCTTCACCTGATTGAGGATTGACATTGATTAGTTTAGTCTTTATACCTTTCATGGCAGGTCCATTGGAACGGAAGATGGTCTGTTCAACAGGAGAGCCGAAAAGCATTGGCGATGTTTCAGTAAGCCCATACCCAACGGAATAGGGGAATTTGGCATCTCTCAGAAACCTTTCTACTTCAGGGTTAACAGCGGCGCCACCAATACCGAAAAATTGCAATTTGCCGCCAAAAGTCCTATATAGCTTTTTACCGGCAGCACGATGAAGAATAATCTGGAACGGACGAATGTTATATAGAAAACGCATGAAAGGATTTTTCGTCAATTTAGGTTTTACACCCACTTTAAACATCTTTTCAATAATCAACGGCACCGTCAACATCATTGTCGGTCTGAGTTTCTTTAACAAAGGCATCAATACATTTGCTGTCGGTGCTTTGTCAATATAATGTGTTGTGGCTCCCTGCATGGTTCCCAATACTAGGCCAAGGGTACATTCATAGGTATGCGCTAGTGGCAATACTGATAAATAAACGTCTGTGCTGCTGACAGGATATAGGGTAGTACACATCTGTGCATCCCAAACAATATTATCATTGGTCAGCATAACCCCCTTGGAGCGGCCTGTCGTACCAGAGGTATATATGATGTTGGACAAATCATTCTCTTTTATCCTATTAGGAGTATAGCTTTTAAATGCTTCTTCATGTTGGAGGCAATAATCGTCAATTGTTTCTCCAGTTGATGCGGAATGAAAATCATCCATGATGATGATCAAGCCATCGAATTTTATTTTTGAACCTATTTTATGATATACTTTATTTGAAAGGATTAAAGCTTTTGCATCTGAATGGGTTATGACTGTAGAAACTTCATCCGGTGAAAAATCGACCAAAACCGGTACAATAATAGCCCCCATCGATGCTATCCCAAAATAGGAGACCCCCCAATGAGGCATATTTTCTCCAATTAGAACGATTTTATCAAATTGACGGATGCCATGTTCTGATAAAAAGAATCGTAATTTTGAGGACTTCTCACCCAACATCTTGTAGGTGATTGTGCAATCCGAACCATACGTGTATGCAATTTTATCGCCATAAAGGTTCACGCTGTTTTCCAAAACCGATTGTAACGTATTCAAAGGGGTATCGATCATATGTTTATATTAAATATTGCCGCAAAGTTAGAATGTTTTTTGGGTTTTTACCATTTATACAAACTTAAAACAAAAAGAAGTGGTAAATGTTTAATAATTTGTATTTTGAAATAATTCATCACGATATGTTGTGAAATACGGAATAAATATTTATTTTTGCGACATATTTATAACAGATATGCAACTAAATACTTTACATTTCGGCTATCACCATTATACTGAACGTTAATACGGTTGGCTGAACTTATAGTGTAACAAATAAAATTCAAAAGGCTTACCGTCATATGGTAAGCCTTTTTTATTCAAATAATTCAATCATTATGCTAAGAATAGCTGTTCAATCCAAAGGTCGTCTCAATGAAGACACCATGTTGCTGCTTCAGGAAGCTGGCATCAAACTCGCTCCCGGCAAACGGACGCTCTTGGTCCCATCCAAGAATTTTCCTGTAGAAATCTTATTCTTAAGGGATGATGACATACCTCAATCGGTTGCATCAGGCGTTGCAGACGTTGGTATTGTCGGAGAAAATGAGTTTTGCGAAAAGAAAGAAAATGCCAATATCATCAATCGGTTGGGATTCAGTAAATGCCGGCTTTCCATCGCTATTCCCAAATCAATTGATTATTCTGGTATAGAATGGCTAAACGGTAAGACAATTGCCACATCATATCCTGTCATTTTGGGCGATTTTCTCAAGTCAAAAGGCGTTAAGGCTGAAATACATGTCATTACCGGTTCTGTGGAAATCGCACCTGGTATTGGCTTGGCAGATTGTATCTTTGATATCGTAAGTTCAGGCAGCACTTTGGTGAGCAATCAGCTGAAGGAAGTGGAAGTGGTGATGCAATCAGAAGCACTCCTGATAGGCCATACGGCCTTGACAGAAGAAAAGCAGACGATCCTGGATGAATTGATGTTTCGCATTCAGGCAGTCCAATATGCCGAAAACAAAAAATATGTGCTGATGAATATACCCAATGACAAGATTGAGGCCATTGTCAACGAAATACCGGGTATGAGAAGTCCGACAGTGATGCCGTTGGCCAAAGAAGGCTGGAGTTCATTGCATACAGTGCTGGAAGAAAAAAAGTTTTGGGAAGTAATCGGCAAATTAAAGACTTTGGGAGCCGAAGGCATACTTGTTTTACCCATCGAAAAAATGATCATATAGAGGCGTATGAGTTCCATATGACCTAAGACGAAATAAATGCTTATCAAATGAAAATTATCAGATATCCATCGGAAAGTGAATGGCCTGCGCTTCTTGCAAGACCGGCTTATGATACGACACAATTGAACGAAATCGTAAGTGGTGTATTGCGTTCCATCAAAAACGAGGGAGATCAGGCTGTCAAGGAAAATGAATTGAAATTTGATCAGGTTGACCTGAAAAAGTTATCTGTTTCAGAAAATGAATTCACTGAAGCAGAATTGCTTGTATCAGAAAACTTAAAGCAGGCCATTAATCTTGCAATGCAGAATATCACAGCATTCCATGCTGCACAAAACACCGCATTGCCCAAAGTGGAAACGGTTTCAGGCGTCACTTGCTGGCAAAAGGCTGTCGCCATAGAAAAAGTCGGATTATACATTCCGGGGGGAACTGCTCCTTTGTTTTCAACCGTATTGATGTTGGCCATCCCGGCCCGGATTGCCGGATGCAAGGAAATCGTGCTTTGCACACCCCCCGACAAGGAAGGAAAAATCAATCCTGCTGTATTGTATGCAGCTAAAATCTCAGGCGTGAGCCAAGTATTCAAGATCGGCGGCATACAGGCCATCGGTGCCATGGCTTACGGTACTGAAAGCGTGCCGAAAGTCTATAAGATTTTCGGACCCGGCAATCAATACGTCACCAAAGCCAAACAACTGGTCAGTCTTCATGACGTGGCCATCGATATGCCTGCTGGGCCTTCAGAAGTGGAAGTGCTTGCCGACGAAACCGCCAATCCTGCCTTTGTAGCCTCCGATTTGCTTTCGCAGGCAGAACACGGTGTAGATAGTCAGGTGATTCTCGTTACCACCAGTGAAGCCCTGATATCCGAAGTCATGGAAGAAGCAAAGACGCAGACGACTCAATTACCACGCAAGGACATCATCGAAAAGTCTTTGGCTCACAGCAAAATCATTCTTGTTAAAAATATGGAGGAGGCCATCAGCCTCACCAATGAATATGCACCTGAACACCTCATCATTTCTACGAAAGAATACAGGAATGTAGCTGAAAGAATAACCAATGCCGGTTCTGTTTTTCTTGGACACCTCACACCGGAAAGTGCCGGCGATTATGCCTCCGGAACCAACCACACTTTGCCGACCAATGGTTGTGCAAAAGCATACAGCGGCGTCAATCTGGACAGTTTCAGAAAAAAGATAACCTTTCAGGAAATCACCCCGGAAGGTTTGCAAAACATTGGTTCAGCTGTAGAAATCATGGCAGAAACCGAATCGCTTTTCGCTCACAAGAATGCAATGTCACTTCGACTCAAAAACAAATAAATTGTTTACCGATGAACCTACAAAACTTAATCAGACCAAACATATATAACCTCAAGCCATATTCTTGTGCAAGAGATGAATTTAAGGGAAAAGCATCCGCCTATCTGGATGCCAACGAGAACCCTCTGAATGCTCCTTACAACCGTTATCCGGATCCACTGCAAAATGATCTCAAGGAAAAGGTTGCCAGACTTAAAAACATTGATCCTGAAAAGTTGTTTTTCGGAAACGGAAGCGATGAACCCATCGACCTGGTTGTTCGCATTTTCTGCGAACCCGGTGTGGACAACATCGTGGCCATTGATCCGACATACGGCATGTATCAGGTTTGTGCGGACATCAACAACGTGGAATACCGCAAGGTACACTTGTTGGAGGATTTTTCACTGGACGTGGACAGTGTGCTAAACGCTGTGGATGATAGAACCAAGATCATCTTCATGTGTTCACCGAACAATCCTACCGGCAATGACCTGAATGTCAATGATATGAAAAAGGTCATCCAAAGCTTTAACGGCATTGTTGTCATTGACGAAGCTTATATTGATTTTTCTTCCAGAAAAAGTTTCTTGACTGAACTTGACCAATATCCTAACCTCATAGTGCTGCAGACTTTTTCTAAAGCCTGGGGGATGGCTGCCATCCGTTTAGGGATGGCCTTTGCCTGTCCTGAAATCATCGGTTTCTTCAACAAGGTAAAATATCCGTACAACATCAATCTGCTGACTCAATACTTTGTAGGAGAAGAAATTAAAAAACTCAAACGCAAAGAAGATTGGGTGGAAATGCTGGTTTCCCAACGCGAAAAGCTCATCGATCAACTGGAAAAGCTACCCATGGTTCAGAAAGTTTACCCAACCGATGCCAATTTCGTTTTGGTCAAAGTCAATGATGCCAATGCAACTTATCGCTATCTGGTGGAACAGGGTATCATAGTCAGAAATAGAAACAATGTCTCCTTATGCCTTGGATGTCTGCGCATTACTGTTGGCATACCCGAAGAAAGCACTTTGCTGATTGATACCTTAAAAAAAATGAAATAATTTACGGCAATGAATACCAAAAAACGCGTACTTTTTATTGATAGAGATGGAACCATTGTGATTGAACCTCCCGTTAATTATCAACTGGACAGCCTTGAAAAACTCGAGTTTTACCCGCATGTTTTCCGCAACTTGCATTTTATTCGCGAAAAACTTGATTTTAAGTTTGTTATGGTATCAAATCAGGATGGTATGGGTACCAGTTCTTTTCCTGAAGAGACCTTTTGGCCGGCACAAAAAAAAATACTGAAAGCTTTTGAAAATGAAGGTATTGTTTTTGATGCCATACACATTGACCACTCCATGCCTGCAGATAATGCTCCTACACGAAAGCCGCGACTTGGCATGCTTCAGGAATATCTGACAGATGAATATAATTTGCCCGCTTCTTTTGTAATAGGAGACCGCCAGACAGATGTACAAATGGCCAAAAATCTGGGTTGTAAAGCCATTTTGCTTCAGGAACCTTCGGAGAGCTTGTCAGAAAAGCTGAAATCGTCCGGTTTGGAAGGCGTTTGCGCCCTGATTACGGACAAATGGGACGACATTGCGGCTTTCCTCTTTGCCGGCGAAAGGAGGGCTGTGGTGGCCCGCAAAACGCATGAGACGGATATATATGTAGAGATTAATCTCGATGGTAACGGAAAGACCAATATTGAAACGGGTTTGGAATTCTTCAACCATATGCTGGACCAAATCGGTAAACATGCCGGAATAGACTTGACGATACAAACCAAAGGGGATTTGAATGTGGATGAACACCACACGATAGAAGATACGGCCATCGCCCTGGGAGAGGCTTTGCTCAAGGCTCTGGGTGATAAGCGAGGCGTTGAACGTTACGGATTCTGCTTGCCGATGGATGACTGCCTGTGCAATGTCGCCTTAGATTTTGGCGGACGATCCTGGCTGGTCTGGGATGCTGAATTCAAACGCGAAAGGGTGGGAGACGTTCCGACAGAAATGTTCCTGCACTTCTTCAAGTCGTTAAGTGATGCGGCTAAGATGAATCTGAATATCAAGGCTGAAGGAGAGAATGAGCACCACAAAATTGAAGGAATCTTCAAAGCCTTCGCCAAATCAATCAAAATGGCAATCAAACGGGATATCTACAATTACGAATTACCCTCGACCAAAGGGGTTATTTAGTCGTGGATGGCCGTGTAAAAAGAAATTAAGTGCGGAAATTGATTTTCTTATTTTATGAAACATGACACATTTCATAAAAATGATTACATTTAGAGCCTTGATCTCAATGATAGACATGAACGGCTTTTATACCTGAAAAACACATGAAACACCATTTGTCCGTTTTGGTTTTGTTTTATATGCTTACTTTCAACTGTCCCGGACAAGACTTGCCAAAAATAACCTTTAGTCCGCATTGGCTACCCCAGGCACAATTTGCAGGCTATTATGTAGCAGAAAAAAAAG
>JALNXZ010000028.1 GCA_023230125.1 Bacteroidales bacterium
AGACAAAAAATTGTTCACCTGGGCAATAGAAGCCCAGGAGCGGGGAGCCGGGGAAATTTTGTTCACCAGTATGTCACACGATGGCGTGAAAATGGGTTATGCCAACGATGCCTTGAGCCGTTTGGCCGATAGCTTGTCCATACCAGTCATTGCTTCAGGAGGAGCTGGGGTAAAAGAACATTTCAGGGATGCGTTTCTCATCGGAAAAGCGGATGCGGCATTGGCTGCCAGTGTTTTCCACTTTGGCGAGATAACCATTCCGGATTTGAAAGATTACCTAAGCACTCAGGGTGTTGTGGTTAGAAAATAAAAGTTATAATTATAGTCTTATGAACTTAGATTACAGTAAATTGAATGGTTTGGTGCCTGCTATTATCCAAGACGCAAAAACTGGAAAAGTTTTGATGCTGGGTTTCATGAATGAAGAAGCCTTTGCCAAAACCAGGGAAACCGGACAAGTATGTTTTTTCAGCCGTACCAAACAACGTCTTTGGACGAAAGGTGAGGAAAGTGGAAATTATTTGAATGTGGTTTCTATAAAAGAAGATTGCGATCACGACACTTTACTGATTCAGGCCAATCCTGTTGGCCCTGTATGTCATATGGGATGGGATACTTGTTTCAATGAAGAGAACCAAATCGGCGATTTTGAATTTTTACGTTATTTGCAAGACTTTATTGGTCATCGATATCAGGAAAAACCGGAGAATTCTTATACGACATCTTTGTTTAACAGCGGTGTGAACCGTATGGCACAGAAAGTTGGAGAAGAGGCTGTTGAAACTGTCATTGAAGCGACAAATGGTACTGACGAACGTTTTCTGTATGAAGCGTCTGATTTGGTCTATCACTTGATTGTGTTGCTTACCAGTAAGGGATACCGCCTGGAAGATTTGGGCAGGGAATTGAAGAAAAGACATCAATAATAACTGGCAGCGTTGTGCTAATACCAGACGAAAAGGGCTTTCTATAAAACAATATACAAAATGGACGAGGATATTCTAATTCAATATAAAGGTGTTGATGTTTGTAGAGAAGAATTTACGGTTCTTCATAACCTCAACCTTGAGGTTCACAAAGGTGAATTTGTCTATATTATCGGAAAAGTAGGTTCAGGTAAAAGCAGCCTGCTTAAGACCATGTATAATGATGTACCTGTGTTTGTTGGGACTGCGCGCATTTTTGAATATGACCTGACCCGTCTGAAAAGCAAACAGATACCTTTTTTACGCCGTCGTTTGGGTATTGTATTCCAGGATTTTCAACTGTTGATAGACCGTAGTGTGGAAGAAAATCTGGCATTTGTCCTTAAATCAACCGGCTGGAAAAACAAGCCGCAAATTGATGATCGTATCAAAGAGGTGCTTGATCAGGTCGGAATGTCCAATAAAGGTTATAAAATGCCACATGAGCTATCCGGAGGTGAACAGCAAAGAATTGTCATGGCCAGAGCATTGCTCAATTATCCGGATATAATCTTGGCAGACGAACCTACCGGGAACCTTGATCCGGAAACAGGTAGCGAAATTGTGAAGTTGTTGCACAGCATACGAGAATCAGGCACGACTGTGCTCATGAGTACCCATAATCTGGGCTTTGTCAAGAGTTATCCCGGCCGTATCCTAAAATGTGAAAATAACAGGTTGATTGAATAAAAAAATGTACCTTTGCGACTGGTTGCACAAAGGTATGAATATGTCTGTTTATGGCGTATGTCAACCACTTAAAGCGACAGAATTAAAACAAACCAATAAAGCAACAATAAAATGAAAGTGCTAAAGTTTGGTGGTACTTCAGTAGGGTCCGCCCAAAGTATGAAACAAGTATCCAATCTCATCCTCGATGGTCAAAAGAAAATTGTTGTACTATCGGCTATGTCCGGAACAACCAATACCTTGGTGGAAATTTCGGATTACTTGTACAAACGCAATCCTGATGCAGCCAATGAGACTATTAACAAGTTAGCACTCAAATATGCCGGCGTTGTTGAAGAATTGTATTCCACCGAAGAATATAAAAAAAAGGTGTGGGATATCATTCAATCACATTTTGACTATATCCGTAGTTTTACAAACAACTTGTTCACCCTTTTTGAAGAGAAAGTGATTTTATCTCAGGGAGAATTGCTTTCTACAACCATATTTACGAACTACCTCAATGAAAAAGAGGTGAAGGCATTTTTATTGCCTGCTTTGGAATTTATGCGCGTTGACAAGAACGGTGAACCGGATTCTGAATATATTCATGAAAATCTAATCAAACAGTTGGCTTTGTATCCAGATGCGGATATCTATATCACACAAGGTTTTATATGCCTGAATGCTTATGGTGAAGTAGATAACCTTTTGCGCGGAGGAAGTGACTACTCTGCTTCTTTGATTGGAGCTGCCATAAAAGCTGAAGAGATTCAGATCTGGACTGATATTGATGGAATGCACAACAACGATCCTCGTTTTGTGGATAAGACTGCTCCTGTTGCAAATCTTCACTTTGAAGAGGCAGCAGAGTTGGCATATTTCGGTGCAAAAATTTTGCACCCGACTTGTATCCTTCCTGCAAAATTGGCAAATATTCCGGTACGTTTGTTGAATACCATGCAGCCTGAAACCTTTGGAACAATGATTTCCAATAAAACAGAAAAAAATAAGATCAAGGCTGTTGCAGCCAAGGATGGCATTACAGCCATCAAGATCCAATCCGGACGTATGCTTCTGGCCTATGGCTTCCTGCGCAAAATATTTGAAATATTTGAGAGTTATCAGACTCCTATTGATATGATCTGCACCTCTGAAGTTGGGGTTTCACTTTCTATCGATAAAAATAAACACTTACAGGAAATCATCGACGAACTTAAAAAATACGGAACAGTCACTGTTGATACCGATATGGTCATCATTTGTGTGGTTGGAGACCTGGAATGGGATAATGTTGGTTTTGAATCACGTGTTCTGCAAGCCATTAAGGATGTCCCCGTTCGTATGATATCATACGGAGGTAGCAATTACAATATTTCAATGCTTGTGAAAGCGTCAGATAAACAAAGAGCCATGCAGGCTTTGAGTGACCATCTTTTTAACAACAAATATTAATCAAGCCATAGGCTTACGTATCATACATTTATGGATACAAAAGGAAAGTTTCCCTTGGATAAATTTCCCAAACTGGAGACACCATTTTATTATTACGATATAAACGTATTGAACCGGACGCTGGACTCTCTAACAACAGAAGCCGAAAAATTTAATTTCAAGGTTCATTATGCCTTGAAAGCCAATGCGAATCCACGTATTCTTTCCATTATACATGGTTATGGTTTGGGGGCCGATTGTGTGAGCGGTGGTGAGATCCGTGCTGCCATCCAGGCTGGTTTTCCCGTATCCAGAATTGTATTTGCCGGAGTAGGCAAGGCTGATTGGGAAATCAATTTGGCACTCGATTATAATATTTTTTGCTTCAATGTTGAATCAATACCTGAATTGGAAGTAATCAATGAATTTGCTGCGAAAAAGGGAAAAACAGCCAACATTGCTGTAAGAATCAATCCGAATGTTAAGGCTGATACCCATCACTATATTTCAACCGGCCGTGAAGAGAATAAGTTTGGAATTGCACTCGGTGATGTGGAAAAATTTATTGATGCGGTCGAATCGTTCTCCAACGTCAAGCTGGTTGGCTTGCATTTTCATATTGGTTCCCAAATACTGGAGATGAATAATTTTGCCGGACTTTGCAGCCGTGTCAATGAACTGCAGGACCAATTGGCAAAACGAAATATGGTGGTTGAACATATCAATGTCGGTGGTGGACTGGGGATAGATTACCATTATCCGGAAAGACAATCTGTTCCGAATTTTGCAGATTATTTCAAGACTTTCAGGAGTATGCTGAAATTGCGTGATGGTCAGACCGTTCATTTTGAGCCGGGCCGTTCCGTGGTTGGACAGTGCGGCAGTTTGATTACCAAAGTGCTTTATGTCAAGGAAGGAACAAATAAGCAATTTTCGATTGTTGATGCAGGCATGACGGATTTGATACGTCCTGCGCTCTATCAGGCTTACCATAAAATTGAAAACTGTTCCTCTGAAAAACCCATCCAGAAGTATGATGTGGTTGGTCCGATTTGTGAATCTTCCGATTGCTTCGGAAAGGATGTTGAACTGAATGGTACAAAGCGCGGTGATTATCTAGCTATCCGTTCGGCCGGAGCCTATGGGGAAGTCATGGCTTCTCAGTATAACTTGCGTCGTTTGCCACAAGCTTGTTTTTCGGATGATATTTAAGAAAAACGTTTCTTTGTAAATTTAACCGATACAGGATATAAATATGATTTTTGACTGGTTTCAACTGTCTCTTATAGAGTGGATATTTGTGGCATCGCTGTTTTTTGCATTTTTCTTACAGCTTTTCTTTTATCTATATTATTATCGTGGTGTTCTGAAAAAATCAAACCGTGTTCGTAACGGCAAAGCAACCTACGAGACTGCGCAACCTCCGGTCAGTATCATTATCTGCGCGCGAAATCAGGCTTTTAGTCTTGAACAAAATTTGCCTTTGATATTGGAACAGGATTATCCTGATTTTCAGGTTGTTGTTGTGAATGATGCTTCCACGGATGATACGGAGAATGTTTTAGTTCGTTTAGAACAAAGCCATCATAATTTATACCATACCTTTGTTCCTATTGGTGTACAGAGTGTCAGCGCAAAAAAAATGGCCATGACAATAGGTATAAAAGCTGCCAAATATGACATTTTGTTATTGACCGAAGCAAACTGTATACCAATCAGCAACCAATGGATATCATCCATAATGCGACACTTTGATGCGAAATGCGACATTGTCTTTGGCTATAGTTCCTATAAAACAGTCAAGGGTTTTCTTAATTATTTGGTCACTTATGATACCTTGTTTACAGCACTTCAATTCATGGGGTTTGCAGAAATCGGAAGGCCATACATGGGCTTTGGCCAAAATTTGGCATATCGTAAAGATCTTTTCTTCAAGAACAGAGGTTTTGCTTCACATCTGAATTTGAAATCAGGCGAAGATGATTTATTTGTGGGAGAAATCGCAAACACAACCAATACAAATATTGATGTTTCACCCGAGAGTAAAATTATGGCCTATACCTCAGATATTTGGGATCATTGGAAAGAACAGAAGAAGGATCGTTTATCCACATCTTCCTTTTACAGGGCAGGAACAAAATTCAGGTCAGGTATGGAAATATTCAGCCGTTTCCTGTTTTATGTCTTGTCGATAGGTCTATTGATTATTGGTATTTTGGGACAGAATATACCCATGATTGTCTTTTCCGGTGTGCTTTTCATCATCCGCTATATTTTGCAGCTTGAAGTCTTGAATAAAAGTGCAAAATGTTTTGATGAACATCGGTTTTATCTTTCCATTCCTTTATTTGACATCTTGCTGCCAATGATGAATTTGTGGTTTCGGATAGTATGGATTTTCCACAAGGATAATTCCTATACGTGGCGGGTATTGAAATAATCCTCTTCTTTTCGCATTTTTCTGATTAACCTGATTACACAAAGAGCTGTGGTAAAAGTTGCCAGGACATCACTGGTTGGAATAGCCATCCAGACTCCGTCCATTCCAAAATAGTGTGGTATGATCAATAAACCAGGAATTAAGAAAATAAACTGACGTGAGAGACTGAGAAAAATAGCGGTAGAGGCCTTGCCAATTGATTGGAAAAAGTTGGAAGAGACCATCTGAAAACCGATGATGGGAAACATCATCATCGCAAGACTCAAAGCCTTTTTAGATTGGTAAATAAGTTCTGCGTTGTTGGTAAATGCTGAAACAATGCTTGTTGGAAATAATAAGGTTATGGCAAATCCAAACGTCGTTACTATGGTTGCTGCCAACACGGTCAACTTGTAAACCTTACGGACCCTATCATTCTTGCGGGCTCCAAAATTAAAACCGGCAATAGGCTGCATGCCCATATTGAGTCCCATGACGATCATCACAAAAAGCAGGGCTACACTGTTGACAATGCCATAAGCTCCGATAGCCATATCGCTATGCTTTCCGCCATATTTTACGAGACTGATGTTCACAATCATTGCAATCAAACTTGAACCTACATTCATTAGGAATGGAGCCAGTCCAATGGATAGAATATCCCCGATGATGCGCTTTTTTAGTTTAAAGAACCCCCTTTGAAAATGGAGGTAGCTGCTTTTGTTCATGAAGTGTGCCATAACCCAGATAAACCCACATAATTGCGCAATGGCGGTAGCTGTCGCCGCTCCTCTGATGCCCCAATGAAAAATAAAAATGAAAATGGGGGCAAGACAAAGATTGACAATAACGGTAAGGAGTGAAGACCACATGGCTTTTTTGGGATAACCAGAAGCACGCATGACATTGTTCAACCCGATGAAATTATGGTTAAACAAGTTTGCAATCAATATGATTTGCATGAAATCCCTGGCATAGGGCAAAGTCGCCTCGCTTGCTCCGAAAGCGACTAAGATCGGATCTAGAAAAATTAACCCAATAACCGTAACGACAGTACCGATTATCAAATTTAATATAACGGTGTTCCCCAAAATGTTAGTTGCATCCTTATAACGATTTTGTCCCAGACGGATGGAAACCATGGTTGATGCTCCGGCACCGATCATGGCGCCGAATGCAACCGTCAGGATCATGAGGGGCATGGTTAGTGCCAAACCTGAAATAGCCAGTGGTCCAACGCCGTTTCCGATAAATATCCGGTCTATAACGTTGTATAGAGAAGATGCTGTCATTCCTATGATGGCAGGCAAAGAATAATGTAATAAAAGCTTACCGATTGGATCTGTCCCTAAGCGACTTGCATTACTTTTTTCAGAATTGCTTTTGGCAGCTTCTGTTAGATGTTCATCTACAGATTGAATGATATCTCCCGACATGTTGAGCTTGATCGCTTTAGTAAGATTATTGAAAACCGCTGCAAAAATAAGCTTTTTTTAGTAGAGAAGCATAACATCGTATAAAAAATAAGCTGTCTTAAAAGGACAGCTTCCATAATTATTGATCATTGTTATTCTATGGCCAAAAGTGTTTTTATCCAAAAGCCAATGTCTGAAACGGTCATATTTCCATTCATTTGCCCTTGGCCGCCCATGCCCATACCGCCGCCAGGGCCACCCATCCCGCCAGGGCCTCCCATCCCGCCAGGACCTCCCATGCCACCCATATCATTCATCCCGCCCATTCCATTTTCTTTGGTAGTCTCTTCTCCTTTTACAACAATTCCAATAGAAAATTTTACTTTAGCATCACTCAGATCCAGATTCTCCTTGTAGAAAGTATTGAAAGGTATGGCCAGTTCGTAAGTCAGGCAATTTGATTGATCCCTTACCAAAGATACTTTTACCGGACAATTTTTGGTTGGTTGTTTCCCATTGTCAATCAAGAAACCCTTCAAGGTAAGTTCATTGTTTGCCAAAGGTATTCCCATATTCATTATAGGCTGTTGCTCTTGATCAGGTACTTTTTGACTGGAAAGCACGGAATTTAATTTATTCATTTCTTTCTTCATTGGAAGTGGAAAGGTGATACCTGTCACTTTTTTATTTTTCCCTTGTTTGTTGATCCAAACTTCGAGTCCGTTTTGTATCACCTGTTTCTGAACAGCTTCATTTGTAATCCGCATGATGATGAACAGATTCCTTTCATCGTTGGCAATGGAATAATTGATGCTGGTCTTTTTATCAAATTTTGGCAGATGCGCACTCCATTCATTATTGACACCATCGATAGCTACGTTAGTCTTGTAGGGCAAGACTCCTACTCCGGCATAAACTGCACCTGAGAATACAAAGGGTAGCAAAAAAGAATAGAATCTGTTGAACATATATGGTTTATTTTTTAAGGTTGAGTGTTTTTTTGACTGAGTCGATGTATGACTTACCAATCGGTATTTCTTTGTCTCCCAGTTGAATGCGCTGATTGTAAATGCGCTGTATCTTCCTGATCGGAACGATGTATGATCGGTGAACCCTTAAGAATTGTTCCTCAGGCAGCTTTCCCAAAATGCATTTCAGACTCATCAGGGTGAAGATGCTTTTTCCGGAATCTAAGTGGATACGGATATAATCGTCAAATCCTTCGATGAAAAGAATCTCTCTTGTGCTGATACGCAGATTCTGGTAATCTGATTTGACGAAAATCGCCGTATCATCATCAGGATTTACAGTTACATCACTTAATGTCTTGTAGTTTATCGCTTTGTTGACTGCCTCGAGAAAACGATTGAAATCAAAAGGTTTCAGTAAGTAATCGACAGCATCCACACTAAATCCCTCAACCGCATATTTGCTGTATGCAGTCGTGAAGATGATCATCGGTTGGCGATGGTTCATCGACTTAGCTAACTGAATTCCAGTGATATCCGGCATCTGAATATCGAGGAAGACTAAGTCGATGGGATTTTTCTGAAGGAAACCCCATGCTGAGATTGCATCCGAAAAAGTTTCCATCAATTCGAGACCGGGTACCTGTGATATGTAAGATTCCATCAATTCAAGAGCCAAAGGCTCATCATCAACTGCAATACATTTTATCATGCTAATTCAATTTTTAGGAGAACCATATAACTTTCCGGAGTTTTGTCGATTTTAAGAGCATACTTATCCGTATAGAGCAAGTCTAACCGCCGTTTGGCATTTTCAAGTCCTACTCCTGAGGATTCGATGCTTTCTCCGCCGTATGGATGGATGGCATTCTTGATAACAAAATAAAGGATATTTTCCTTGAAATTCAGACTGATCTTGATATCAGATTCGTATCGGTTGCTTACACCATACTTAAAAGCATTGTCAATGAATGGAATCAAGATTCTCGGGGCAATCTTCAACGACTGATATTCACCTTCAATCTCATATATGATATGCGTCTTTTCTGTCAGACGCATTTCCTGCAATTCGATATAATTCCGAATAAAGCTTTCCTCTTCTTTGAAAGGCACATAATCCACTTCTGTGTCATTGGTGATCTTTCGCATGATGTTGGAGAGCTTCATGACGGCCAAAGGTGCTTCATCTGATTTCTTCAGTGTCAGTGCATAGATATTGTTCAGTGTGTTGAATAGAAAATGCGGATTGATTTGGGCTTTCAAAAAGGATAGTTCCGATTGAAGTGCTGAGGCTTGTACCTTACTGGCTTGCTGTACAGATTCTTGTAGCTGTACGAACAGGAAATAGGCCATACTCAATACCCAAACCATGGCAAACATAAAAATGAAAGAGAACTGCCTGAATTCAAATCCCCTTGGAGGCTTTGGCATAAGTCCCATTCCATGGATGAGGTGTTGTCCGAAAAGGTTACTAACTTCTTTTGAAAGGGTGTGGATAAAGAGACTGCCGGCCAGAAAAATACAAGTAAAGAAGGCGTAATAAACCCATTTCTTTTTATTGAAAAATCTGGGCATGAGTACCAGCAGGTTGATGTAAAAGGCGATGACAACAAAAAGATCGTTCATGAGCATCGGAATGGGAATAAAGAAAGGAAGAGGCTGCATGTCCGGTCTATGGTCAGGGTTTGGCCTGAACAATAATGGCAAAGAGAAGATAACTAACCAGATGAAAAAATGGATGAGAATAGTCAAGAACTTCTTTTTGAAGTGTTCTTGGGCATTGTTGCCTGTTTGAGTATTTTTGTTATCCATTTACCGATTTTTTCAACTGTCAAAAGTACCGAATTATTATTAGGAGATACAAGCAGACTCGGTTATAAAATGCATTTTACCGGTTAAAAATTTATAGTTCCAAGTCAATCTCGATATCTTTTCTATATACGGTACCTTCCAGTGTAGCAATCAACTCATCATTCTGATTTGTTACGTCAACTTGATAATTGGCAATCCTTTTGTGCAAAAAGCGTTCTTTGGCTACCCCAAATAAGGTATCGCCGGGTTTGCTGCCTCTCAGAAAATTGACGGATGCATTGATGGAAAAAGCCAACCGTCCATGTGAATTGGAGGCTGCAGCCAAGACGAAATCGGCCAGGGTGAAGATTACCCCACCTTGTGTCGTGTTTCCTGCATTCAGATGCATATCCTTGATGGGCAATTTCGCTTTGGCATAACCTTCTGATATTTCGAGCAATTCTATGCCGGTCATCATGGCATAACGGTCATTCTTGAAAAAATCCACAGCATTCATATTCTCCATTTTATACTTTCAAAGATAACAATAAAAAATATGGATTTTATACCTTTGGGCAATTGAGAAAGTGATATGATGAAACAAATTGAAATGGATCCGCTTATTCGTGCGGAAGCCCCTCGCTATGCCGGTGTTGTCTTGGTTTGTCCTGTTGTCAATACGGATTCGGATCAAGGACTCTGGCTGGAAATGGATGCCGAAATTAATGTCTTTCGCCGGCGTTTTATCGTTGAAGACATCAACAAACTTCCCGGTATTTATGAAATGCGGCAATTATACAAAAGACTTGGAAAAGATCCCAATCGCTACCGTCCTTCAGCGGAAGCGTTATGTCGCAGAATTCTGAAAGACAAGGATTTGTACCGCATCAATACGTTGGTTGATGTGATCAATCTGATTTCCATTCATTCCGGATTTTCCATCGGAGGCTTTGATTATGATCAGATTGAAGGAGACATCAGGTTGGGTGTAGGTATGTCAGGAGAAAACTTTGAAGCCATTGGACGTGGATTGTTGAACATCGAAGGCCTTCCGGTCTACAGGGATGCGTGGGGCGGCATCGGAACACCCACCAGTGATGAGGAACGCACCAAAATAGGCCTTCATACGAAAAAGCTGCTGATGATCATTAATTCTGCCGATGGTCGGGAAAGATTGGATGAAACGCTTGCCTTGTCAAAAAGACTCCTCTCAGAATATGTGCAGGCAAAAGAAATCGAGGTATTCCATTTATGACGGGATTCCGTCATTTGACTTTCAAGGGCTATTTGCTTTAAGTGATCCGCCTGGGGTTCGAACCCAGGACCCCAACATTAAAAGTGTTGTGCTCTACCAACTGAGCTAGCGAATCTGACCTTTTATGCTTCTAAAAAGCGAGTGCAAAGATAGTGTGTCTGACGAAAACAGCAAAATTCTCGGCGGTTATTTTTGAAAATTCTTACGAATCGGATGCTATATTTCAGAGAATGAGGTCTATAAAAACCCATTTGATAGGTTTATGTTGCCTCAAGACAGTGGGAATAATGACGAATTCCTTAAACTGGGTAGAGAATTGCTTAAGCTGAAGGTATTTTTCCCTACCTTTGTCTTCAGGAAAATAAAAATCAATTTATGGCGGACGACAAAAAGATCATTTTTTCGATGGTGGGTGTCAATAAGATTTTCCCTCCACAGAAA
>JALNXZ010000029.1 GCA_023230125.1 Bacteroidales bacterium
GATTTCAATATTGCCAGTAATAAAAATAATATTACGAAGCTGTATGAAGGTTCTGATATTCATACCGGCACTATTAGCGGTTCCGGTGCTCCCAGTGTGGGCATTCAGATTATTCGGGAAGGAGAAGCTTATGGCTCATTCTATGGCTACGAATATGAAGGATTAGATGCCAATGGTAAAGAAATATTTACCGATCTCACCGGTGATGGAATTACATCTGCAGACAAGACGATTATCGGTCATGCGCTTCCGACAGCGACAATGGGTCTAAGTTCGACCTTAAAATATAAAGATTTTGATTTGAATATAGGATTCAGAAGTTGTGTCGGAAACAAAATCTACAACAATACCAGAGCCGAAATTTCTCAGACGAATCGTTTGGTAGGTCAGAATGTCAGCAAGGAAGGCTCACAAGGTATTGCTCATGCTGCTTATGAATATGCTTCATCCCGTTGGCTTGAAGATGGTAGTTTTTTACGGCTGGACAATTTGACTTTGGGGTATAACCTAAAGGATATATTCGGGACAAAGAGTAAAGTACGAATCTATTGCACCGGTCAGAATCTATTTGTAATCACAAATTATTCAGGTTACGATCCTGAAGTGAATTCTAAAGCAGGAAATTCCTCTGCTTCTTCTATAGGAATAGATTATGACAATTATCCTAAGTCACGAGGCTTTTCTGCCGGTATAAACATTAACTTTTAATAAATGAGCATTATGAAAAAAATATTTTATTTATTGCTTTTAGCAATAACAACGACCATAAGCTGTACAGACCTAGAGATGAATCCATTAAGTCAACTTACTGATGAGAATGCTTATTTGACGAAAAATGATTTATTATGTGGTTTGTCGGGCGTTTATGCTACCAGTGGTTGTTATTTAGCCAGTTTGTTTGTGGTTAACGAACCCTGTACGGATGAAGCCGTCGTGCCGGCACGTGGAAGCGACTGGAAATCAACAGCTTTGCAAGATTTACACAAACATACATGGACCAGTGACAACAGTGAAATTAATGGTCCATATACTGATTTATCTTCAGGAATAGCCCAGGCCAATCTTTTTATCAAAGCACTTAATAATTCGGGTCTGACAGGCGACGATGTTGATATTATTGCTGCTGAAGCAAGGTTCGTTCGTGCCTTTCATTATTATAATATGATTGACATGTTTGGGAATATACCTATTGTAACAGATGTTGTCGATCCGTCAAATCCACCTAGTAACAATACCCGTATTGAAGTATTCAATTTTCTCGAAACCGAATTGAAAGAGATTGCCGATATTTTACCTGCCACCAGTGATTATGGCAGAGTAAATAAAAATGCTGCATACTTTTTATTGGCTAAATTGTATATCAATGCAAAAGTTTTTACCGGTACTGCTCAATGGGGTAAAGCTATACAATATTGCAACTTGGTAATTGATGACGGCACTTACCACCTTGCCGATGATTATCAATCCATCTTCAAATGGGATAATGATAATTGTCCTGAAAACATTTATGTTTACCGAAATAGTTCTGAAACCAGTACATGGGGGGCCGGTCTCTATATCCAATTTTACACTTTGCATTACAATCAAGGCCCTCAATTTGGATTAACAGGTACTGGCTGGAATGGTTATTCGACAACGAAAAGTTTCTATGAAAAATTCACTTCAACGGATAAGCGCAAATATATCTTTCTTGTTGGGCAACAATATGGTCCAGAAGGCGAACAATTATTTTGTAGAGATGGGATTACTCCCCTCATTTTTACGCCTGAATATACAACAGCCGAAGGTATGGATAATGCTTCAGAAACAGATGGCGCACGTGTAATAAAATATATACCAGGTGGTCCGGCACCTCTCTATTTTCTCAATAACGATTTCGCGATATTCCGTTTTGCCGATATTGTATTGATGAAAGCAGAAGCAATTCTTCGTGGAGGTATTGATCCGAAGGGTGAAACAGCTTTGGATTTGGTCAATTCGGTAAGAGCCCGTGCTTTTGATGTAACTGATCCTGCAAGAGCTTTACCTTCTATAAACCTTGATATATTGCTTGATGAACGTGGACGCGAATTTGCATGGGAACTTCTTAGAAGAAATGATCTGATTCGTTTTGGAAAATACAATGATGCCTGGGATATGAAAGCTGCATCTAATGAAACGTTTAGAACTTTGTTTCCAATACCCAGTCAACAAATTGGAGCCAACAAGAACTTGACTCAAAATGATGGATATAATTAAATTTAGAAGCTCTCTCAGATATGATTTTTTTATAATTAAAATCTTTAGAGTGGTTTAAATCTTTCAACATATTTGAGGAGCTTCTAAATTGACTTAGGTATTAACAGGTATGATTAACTTTTGTGAGGTTGCTCAGAAGGAAGCTCCTTTTGAACAACCTCATAAATTTAAAATTCAGAGCCCTCGAAATCATTTAAAATGCACAAAGAGCATTCATCTTTTCAAAAAAATCATTATTAATCATCTTAATAAGAAATGACAAACCATCCAATCTCCATTCCGGTAAAGACTCTGATATTGATTATTTTTTTCCTGACATCCACGCAACTTTTTGCGCAGACAAATCCATGGATCATTCAAGCGGATAAAATAAATCCATCTGATTATTATGGCATTACAGTAGCCAATGGGATGGTTGGTATTGTTTCTTCGCCGGAACCATTTAAAGTAAAAGATGTGATACTTGCAGGATCTTATGATCTATATGGGAGAGGGCGCGTGAGCAATTTTCTTAACGGTTTCAATTTATTGAATATGAGATTTGATATTAATGGAAAAGAAATGGATGCAAGTTCAGTCAAGAATTTCAGCCAGAAGCTTGATATGAGATCTGCTGCTTTCACTTCTTCTTTTGACTACGAAGATCAAGCAAGTGTTACATATACCTATTATTCACTCCGTCAATTGCCTTTTTGTGTACTTATGGAAGTAAAGGTAACAGCAAAAAAGGACATTACTATCAACACAGCCAGCATTATGCAGGCTCCGGATGCTTTACGCGATGTTCAGAATTATTATAACGAGATAAACCGCCCCCACGTTACAATCAGTTTGCTTACCTCAACGGCAAAAAGCCCAACAGGGAAGCTACAACTCTGTGCATCAACCTGTTTTCTGTTTACGGAAGCGCACTTACAGGAACCTCGCATCATTCATAAAATGTGGGATAACAACATGCACCTGATGGAATTCAACAAAGCCATAAAAGCAGGCCAAACGTACACTTATTGCATTGTAGGGACTTCCATATCGTCCGCACATCATGATGATCCTCTAAATGAAGCTGAACGTTTAACCATTTTTGCGAGATTACAAGGACGCGATTGGTTGATCAATTTTCATAAAAAAGCATGGGCGGATTTGTGGAAAAGTGACATTCAGGTTGAAGGTGATGCACAATCGCAACAAGATATACACAGCATGTTGTATCATTTGTACTCCTTTGCCCGTGAAGGAAATTCATTCTCCCCTTCTCCGATGGGGTTATCGGGTTTAGGCTACAACGGTCATGTGTTTTGGGATACTGAAATATGGATGTTCCCTGTTTATTTGGTGCTTCATCCGGAAATTGCCAAATCATTGATAGAATATCGGTTCGAAAGACTTGAGGCGGCAAAACGCAATGCTTTCTCTCATGGATTTAAAGGTGCTATGTACCCGTGGGAAAGTGCAGGAACAGGAGTGGAGGAAACGCCGGTATGGGCACTTACCGGTCCGTTTGAGCATCATATTACGGCTTGTGTCGCATGGGCTGCATGGAATTATTATTGTGTTGTACATGATAAAAACTGGCTCAGAGAAAAAGGCTGGCCGATACTTTCCGCAACGGCCGATTTCTGGGCAAGCAGGGTAGAGCGTAACGGCCCCGGTTGTTACGATATTAAGAATGTCGTAGCTGCCGACGAATGGGCTGAAAATGTAGATAACGATGCTTTCACAAATGCCGCAGCAAAAGCTAACCTGCAGCATGCAATCCTTGCTGCCAAAGTACTTGGATACACTGCCGATCCTGACTGGGAATTGGTAGCGCAGAATATACCCATACTTAAACTACCCGATGGAACGACCAAAGAACATGCCGCATATCATGGAGAAGAAATCAAACAGGCTGATGTGAATTTGCTGGCTTACCCTTTAAATGAAATTTCAGATTTCAATCAAATAAGGACAGATTTAGCGTATTATAGTAAACGGATACCTGATGCCGACACTCCAGCCATGACACAAGCCATCTTCGCTTTGTTATATGCCAGATTGGGCGATGGTGGTAGTGCTTTTCAATGGTTTAAGGAGGCTTATGAGCCGAACCTGAATCCACCTTTTAGAGTGATAGCCGAAACAAAAGGAGGTTCTAATCCCTATTTTGCTACGGGGGCGGGTGGAATATTGCAAAGCGTTTTAATGGGCTTTGGCGGATTGGACATTACTCCTGACGGCATTATACAAAAGAAATCAGTATTGCCCGAAAATTGGAAAAAGCTTACAATTACAGGAGTGGGTATCGATGGGAAAACCTTTGAGGTTGACAATAAATATTAAAGCAAATGTCTATTTTGGATTCCATAGCTGTTTGCCGGAAAAAGCTTAAAGCGTCTAGATTTTATTTTCTTTCAAAAAATCACAGGTGTCCCGAATGGTTTGAAGTAGTGGTATAAAATTGAAATTCAGCGTGCTTCTAATCTGTTGATTTGAATATTTTTGAGGGTTTTGGGCTGTTTCTACAGTCTCTTTTGTTAGTTGTGGAACTTTCCCAGAAATTATTCCGTATGATTCTGATAAAAAAGCACCCAAAAGAAGTATGGTTTTACCCGCAAAAAAACGGGGAGGCTTTTTGTTGAATTCTGAGGCAATCATTGAAAACAGCTCTTTATTATCGATGTTTTCAGATACCAGAATGAAATGTTTTCCAAATTTGTTTTTCCCCATGAGCTCCATTCCAGCCCGGCAAACATCACGAACGTCTACATATCCGGTTGTCGCTTTGGTATAAAAAGGCATTCCTTTGCGTCCGGCCTGAATCAGCAGCAGGCTTCCTTTAGTCGGAGTCCCGGGACCGAGAATGATGCCCGGGTTTAAAATGACGGTGTTCAGCCCTTCATTGCCAGCCCGCCAAACCTCCAGTTCGGATCGGAATTTGCTATCTGAATAGACGGAAGATTCTCCATTACTTTTTCGCGGTGTATTTTCATAGACAAAATCACCTTTTTTAGCATTGCCAAGTGCCCCAATGGAGCTAATGAAACAAAACCGCTTGATACCGCATTTCAAGGCGGCATCGACCATGTTTGATGTGCCTTGGATGTTGGTTCGGAGGAGTTCCTTGCTATTTTTGCTGTTAAAAGAAACGATTGCAGCGCAATGATAAACATCTTCAACTCCTGTCATTCGTTCGCAAAGTCCGACATAATCCAGTGTGTTCCCCCAAATCCACTCTACGGAATCATACAATTCATCGAAGGATTGGTTGTAAAAGGCGCAAATCAGCCGGACCTGGTCGAATGAAGAAGTGGAACGAACCAATGCACGAATATGATATCCGGACTGGTAAAGGTGAATCAAAAAATGTCCTCCGACCAAGCCGGTACAGCCTGTGAGGAAAGCCAATTTGCGCGTGTCGGATTTCATATGAATCTTGATGAGGCGCAAAAATACGAAAAGAAATGCTTATTTTTGCGAAAATTTAGAATGCCGGGTATAAAAAACCAGATCATGGAAGCCGATACGCTCACAAGGATTGACATTACAACTCAGATAAACAATACTGTATATTCGGATTCAACCGCACTCATGTTCAATGAATGGAACTATTCCGGTGATGCAACCCCTTTGCTGGATACAAAAACCTGGCTTCAAGACACCATTCAAGCTTTTCACCAAAGACAATCACTCTATTATCCCAAACATGATGGCATTGTTCGCTCAAATAGGATCATGTCGGAAAGTATCCTTCTGATTATTTTGATTTTGGAGATTGCTCTTGTGGCTTTTCTAATTAAGAACAGTTTAAAGTTTATCAATAAAACTGTTAAAAGATCTTCTGGTCAGGATGACTGGAGGGAATATTCAGAGGATGTGGGGCGAAGCCATTCTTCTCATGAGATTCTGTGGCTTATCAGTGTTGTCGTTTTTGCGTTGATGATACCTGTCCTATTAAACTTTCAGGGAGTTCAAGCTAATTATGATCAGGACAATTTGCTTTTTTTCAGATATCTAATGTATGTCCTCTTGTACTTTTTTGTAAAGTTTTCCATATACAGGATGGTGGGTATGACTTTCTTCAGTATAAATCAAACGAGACAATGGATTACTGTTAATAAAACCATGATTTCTTTTTATGCCTTGATCCTTTCTCCTGTACTGATTCTTGCAGAAGTGGGATTGCCCGTGCAGGCTTCTTTTGTCTATGCATGGATTATTGTGAGTATTATTTTAGCCAGAATCTGGCAACTGATAAATGCGGTTGATATTTTTTCTATAAAAATTGGGGATTTTTTATATTTGATTTTGTATCTTTGCGGCTTGGAAATATTGCCTATTTTATTGTTTTATAAGGGCTTATTTCTGATATGATAGTGCATCCATTTTTTTAAATTTAAGATTTTGAAAATCAAGAATTTGTTAGTGTCTCAGCCTAAGCCGACTACTGAAAAGTCTCCTTATTATGATATGGCTGAAAAATATGGTTTAAAGATTGATTTCCGTCCCTTTATTAAGGTGGAACCAGTTTTGGCTAAAGAATTTAGACAGCAGCACGTATCTATTTTAGACCACACTGCTGTTATTTTTACAGCCCGCACGGCTATTGATCATTTTTTTCGCTTGTGTGAAGAAATGAGAATATCCATTCCGGAAACCATGAAATATTTCTGTATCAGTGAGCAAGTTGCTTTGTATCTGCAGAAATACATCGTTTATCGCAAACGTAAAATATTTCATACAACAACCGGAAAACTGGAGGATTTGGTTCTTTTGGTCCAAAAACATGTAGGTGAAATATTTCTGGTTCCAGTTTCTGATGTGCATAAAGATGACTTACTTGTCCGTTTTGATGAAAAGGATGTAGATTACACGAAAGCTGTTATGTACTGTACTGTAAGCAATGATTTCAAGTCTGGAGAGGCCTTTGACTATGATATGTTGGTTTTCTTCAGCCCTTCCGGGGTTGCTTCGTTGTTAAAAAATTTCCCTCATTTTGAACAAGGTGAGATTGCCATTGGATGTCTTGGTGCTACTACCGCAAAGGCTGTCCATGACGCAGGATTGCGTCTGGATGTTGAGGCTCCGACTGCTGAGGCTCCTTCTATGGTTGCTGCTATTGAATTGTTCATCAAGGAAAACCACAAAGCTGCGAAAAAAAATTAATGATATAAACCTTATTATAACACGCTGTTTTCCGGTAGAATCTCTACCTTTGTGAAAACAGCGTGTTCCTTTTTATGGTTGACCATCCATTTAAATTCCCCAAAACAGAACGGCTTTGCAGTGAAATTCAGATTACTGAACTTTTTCAAGATGGCGAGTCTTTCATGTCCTATCCGGTAAGAGTTGTGATGCAGCTTTCAAAAGCTGTTGAGAACACCGAGATATGGGTTGTGATGAGTGTTCCAAAAAAAAAGTTGAAACATGCTGTTGATAGAAATCGCGTAAAAAGACTTTTACGTGAGACTTATCGGTTAAACAAGCATATCCTTTTTGAGCAGGCAGTAATGCAAGGGATATCCGTCCGGATGGCCTTTATTTGGATACCTCCGGAAGTCCTAGATTATCAGCGTGTTGAAAAGAAGATGAAGGAAGCGTTGGTCAAAGTCGCACAATGTATTTTGTCACATGCCACAGACGAAACCATCTATACCAAAATTGAGAATTGAACGTCTATATATTAATATCTAGCACCATTGCGATGAACAGGATATTCAAGTTGTTTTTTCTGGGAATCATCAGATTTTATCAATACGCCATTTCTCCTTACACCCATCCTTCTTGCAGATATATTCCTACATGTTCCCAGTATGCTGTTGAGGCCATTCAGAAATATGGACCGTTTAAAGGAGCATGGCTAGCACTCAAAAGGATTTTGCGCTGTCATCCATGGGGTGGCCATGGTTATGATCCGGTACCTTAATAAATATTGATAAGATGCTGATTGATATACATAGCCATCATTTCCATATTCAGCCATGCCGGAAAGAGCTTTTAAACCTTCAGGCGGCATCTTTGGCCGATGCGCGGGCGTCCATGCTTACGTATGAAAATAATAGATTTTTGAGCCTTGGAATTCACCCGTGGGACGCATCGCTTTGGTGCTTGGATGATATACCTGCTTTGAATTCATTTTTTTCTGATCACCGAGTCTTGTTGATTGGAGAAATAGGATTGGACAAAGCTTC
Source organism: Bacteroidales bacterium (assembly GCA_023230125.1). GTDB lineage: Bacteria > Bacteroidota > Bacteroidia > Bacteroidales > UBA1402 > UBA8389. The sequence continues at coordinate 8,406 of JALNXZ010000029.1, forward strand.
TTCGGTTTCTTTTGATTTACAAAAGAATGTTTTTGAAGCCCAGGTCAGAATGGCTGAACAAATCAGAAAGCCTGTCTTGTTACATGTGGTACGTGCAATGTCTGAAATTTTTGAGATAAAAAAGGTTCATCAAAGTGTTCCTGCATGGATTATACACGGATTTAGGGGTAAAAAGCAAACCACAGAACAGTATATCACGAAAGGATTTTATCTTTCATTCGGAGCTATATTCAATGAGGGAGGCTTGCTTGCTTGCCCTATTGACAGAATGTTTTTTGAGACAGATATAAATACGGAAGATATTGAGCTTGTTTACGAGCGGGCTGCCAAGGTCTTGGACTGTTCTGTTTTCGAACTGGAAAGTCAGGTAGAAAAGAATTTCAATTCGGTTTTTAATAAATAAACCACAGAATTTAGTCTGTGGTACAAAAGTAAAAGGCTGCCTGGAGGCAGCCTTTTTTGATGTTTATTTGTTCCAATTAACCCACAAACTTATATCCGACACCTTTGATGGTGCAAATGTATTTTTCTCCGATTTTTTCACGAATTTTGCGTACATGAACATCGATGGTGCGATCTCCAACAATAGACTTGTTGCCCCATACCAATTTGAAGATTTCTTCACGTGTGAAGACTTTCAACGGCTTTGAAGCCAATAAAACCAAAAGTTCAAATTCCTTACGTGGTAAGAAAATGTCTTTACCATCTTTGAAAACAAGATAACGTTCGCGGTCTATAACAATCCCTTTTTGAGGTACCATGTCTTTGGTGTTACCCAAGTATTTGGCAAGTATGTTAAGAACACGGCGGGAGATTAGGGCCGAGTTAGTATCACGTGTACCAAATTCATCAATTCCTAAATCGAACCATTCGAGTTGTTCTTCGATGTTTTGATTGTTGTCAATCAGGAAGTATACGTTAAAACGCATTTCTTCTTTCAATTTTTTGATTTTTTTGCAAAGTTCAATTGCTTTAGGATCATCCGACGGCGTGTCAAAAAAGATCAGGCAAGGTGTTTCTTCGGCAATAAATTCAAAGGCTTTTTGAACGCTGTATGTATATTCTACTACAGCTCTTGTGTTCAATAAAGCCTCCTGAACTTTTGTACCAAGAACAGAACCTTTTACAGAAAAAATCAACACATTACTTTGGAGTGGTTTCATAAATGTTTGATTTTTTAATAAATGAATAAAAAATGTTGGTAAAAAATTCCCCTAAAGGTCTAATACCAAAAGAATAATATCACACAAAAATAATTCAACGTATTGGTTTAGGCAAATTTTTTAATGGATTTCTCTTTAATAATGAAATAAGACGTATTTTTGTACTCAAATGTTCATTTTCTCTTTCATATTTTTTAGATATAACATAAATTAACAATCTGTCAATATAGAAACCAAATTTTTCAAATGGATTTCATTCAAGAATTACAATGGCGAGGCATGATACAAGATTTAATGCCCGGTACAGAAGAACAGTTAAAGAAAGAAATGTCTGTTGCATATGTGGGCATAGACCCCACAGCGGACTCTCTGCATATTGGTCACTTGGTGAGTATCATGATGCTAAAGCATTTTCAACGTTGTGGTCATAAACCAATTGCATTGGTCGGTGGTGCAACAGGAATGATAGGCGACCCTTCCATGAAATCTCAGGAAAGAAACTTATTGGATGAAGCGTCCTTGCGTCACAACCAGGAATCAATCAAGAAACAATTGTCAAAATTTTTAGATTTTGACAGTGATGCACCAAATGCTGCTGAACTGGTCAATAACTATGACTGGATGAAGGACTATTCCTTTCTGGATTTCATAAGGGATGTCGGTAAGCACCTGACTGTCAATTATATGATGGCAAAAGATTCCGTTAAAAAGCGGTTGAGCAGTGAGTCGAATGAAGGCATGTCTTTTACAGAATTTTCCTACCAACTTTTACAAGGTTACGATTTCCTGCATTTATATCAGAAAAAGAATTGCAAACTTCAGATGGGTGGATCTGATCAATGGGGAAATATAACAACCGGTACTGAACTGATTCGGCGCACTTGTGGTGGTGAAGCATTTGCTCTGGTTTGTCCGTTGATTACTAAAGCAGATGGAGGTAAATTCGGTAAAACCGAAACTGGGAATATCTGGTTGGACAGTCGATATACCTCCCCCTACAAATTTGTACAATTCTGGCTAAATGTCAGTGATACTGATGCAGAAAAGTATATCAAGATTTTCACTTTTCTAAGCCGGGAAGAAGTAGAAAATCTGATTGCCGAACATCGTCAGGCACCACATTTACGTGTTCTGCAAAAAAGACTTGCCAGGGAAATAACCTGCATGGTTCATTCAGAAGAATACTACAATGCTGCTGTTGACGCTTCTGCCATCTTGTTTGGAAATTCAACGGCAGATACGCTCAGAAAACTTGATGAAGAAACATTCCTTGCCGTTTTTGAAGGTGTACCCACTTACGAAATATCCATGGATTATTTAAGCACAGGAATTAAGGCTGTGGATTTGCTTGCAACGGAAACAGCTCCTGTTTTTCCTTCAAAAGGTGAAATGCGAAAAATGATCCAGGCCGGCGGCTTTTCCATCAACAAGGAAAAGTTCACAGAAGTTGATGGTATATTGAATACTTCAAATATAATAAATGGACGTTATATACTGGCGCAAAAGGGTAAGAAAAACTATTTCTTGCTGATCGCGAAGTAAAAATATCATCGAACTATTTGCCGGGTAAAAGTTATTATGTACTTTTGCCCCCGCTTTCAAAGGAGAGCAAAGAGGATTGTCCTATGGTGTAATGGTAGCACTGCAGTTTTTGGTACTGCCTGTCCTGGTTCGAATCCGGGTAGGACAACACGAAAGTCCGGTTATCTGAAAAGATGACCGGTTTTTTATGCC
>JALNXZ010000030.1 GCA_023230125.1 Bacteroidales bacterium
TTCTCGGGCAAAATAAAGCAGGGCTTGCTTCAAATCTGCAAAAGATACATTTTTGTCAATGTATAAAGCTTCAACTTGATGGAAGAAACAGTGCGCGCGGTATGAGATGGCTTCATTACGATAGACACGCCCCGGGCAAATAATACGGATAGGAGGCTGTGTGTTTGTCATGACCCTTGATTGTACCGAAGAGGTGTGGGTCCGGAGCAAGATGTCCGGGGTCTTCTCAATGAAAAAAGTATCCTGCATATCACGTGCCGGATGCTCCAATGGGAAGTTCAGCGATTCAAACACATGCCAGTCGTCTTCAATTTCAGGCCCTTCAGCGATGGTAAATCCAAGGTGGGCAAAAATTTCCACGATTTCGTTCTTGACGATTGAAAGCGGGTGACGAGTTCCCAATTCTACAGGGTAGGCACTTCTGCTATAATCAGCGTCTGCATCTATACAGCTAGTACTTTCAAATCCGGATTTCAAATCATTGAGGTGATCCTGTGCTTTTACTTTCAATTCATTCAAGAATTGGCCCACCTGACGCTTTTGGTCGTTCGGCACTTCTCTGAAATCGTTGAAAAGTTGGCTGATTTCCCCTTTTTTACTTAGATATTTGATGCGCAGAGCTTCCAATTCTTCTGCATTTGCTGCCGACCAGGAACTTACCTCTGCCATCAGTTTTTGAATCCGTTCAATCATTGTTGTAAAATGTTTCAAAAATTAAGCTTACAAATGTACGGTTTTTTTTATCTTTACCGAAAGAAATGGTATGCTAAAATGATGGAACAATGATAGACCGTATTGTTAAGAAATACATAGAATCCCTGGATTTGTTGCCTGAAGGTGCCAGGGTTGTGGTTGCTCTTAGTGGGGGTGCAGATTCTGTAGCTTTGATGGACATTTTACATCGGTTGGATTATTATTGTATTGGTGCGCATGTTAATTTTCACCTCCGCGGTGAGGAATCTGATCGTGATGCTGCATTTTCGCATCAATTTTGCATGGATCTTGGAGTGCCTTTCTACAAAATCGACTTGTATGCTGCCGAATATGCCGAACAAGAAGGCATCTCGGTGGAAATGGCTGCCAGGGATTTACGTTATAACTGGTTTGAACAATTGCGAAAGGAACAAAGTGCTGTAGCTGTAGCTGTAGCCCATCATCGAGATGATAGCGTTGAAACAGTTCTGCTAAATCTGATTCGTGGTACAGGTATTCGTGGACTGACCGGAATCAAGCCGCGCAATGGAAATGTCGTAAGACCACTGCTTTGCTGTGGCCGGGAAGACGTGCTCGGATATATTGAAAAAAGAGGGCTTACTTTTGTGACCGACCGTAGTAATTTACTGAATGAGTATCGGAGAAACAAGATTCGTCTGGAGGTACTTCCTCTGTTGGAAAGCATTCAACCTTCTGTCCGAGATTCCATAGCTAGAACCATGGATCATCTTGGGGAAACAGAAATTTTATATGAACAAGCTATTGATGAGGCAAAGTCTCGTTTGTGCAAGGACTCTAAAAGCGGATCATCGGAATTCCCCTTGAAGATTTCATTGTCGGCTCTGGAGCTTGAAAAAGCACCTCAAAGCGTTTTATATGAGCTTCTTTCTGAATATGGTTTTGGCCGTGCTGATGTCCAGTCTGTCTGGAAAAATCGGTGGGGCACTTCAGGAAGAGTCTATTTTTCGCATACCCATCGATTGATTTTTGACAGAGACAGTATTTTGGTTTCTGAATTGCCAGCCCAAGAGATAACCGAATATCCCTTGGAAGAGACTCAAACATCTATATCCGAACCTGTTAATCTGCGATGTAGATTTGTGAAATCAGGAAAAGATTATAAAATCTCAATTTCCAAATCGATGGCATATCTTGATGCGGATAAATTGCTATTTCCTTTAACAATCAGACATCCTAAAAAGGGGGATAACTTTATTCCTTTCGGGATGCACGGCCGTAAACTAATCAGTGATTATTGCATAGACCGAAAAATGAACGCAATAGAAAAAGAAGAACTTTGGTTGTTGTGTTCCGGAAAGGACATTGTTTGGGTTATCGGTGAACGTATTGACAACCGTTTCCGTGTAGATGAAATGACAAAACGGGTATACCACTTGAGTGTAGATCATTCCTAATCAAAAAAATAATGTAAGAATTGCATACATATCAAAAAAAAAGGTATCTTTGTCCAGAATTCTTCTAATAGACGCAATTCTGTTGTCTGTTTAAATCTACAAATTTATAATTCTCTTTTTCATGCCCAACTTCAATATTGTGCAATTGAACTCAAAATCATTGCCTGAACTCATCGAAATTGCCAAAGAACTAGGTTTGTCAAAAGTCGATTCAAGTGCAAAAGATGCGCTTGTCTATCGTATACTTGATGAACAAGCCATTCAAAATGCTAGCCGTAAGGCTGTTCAACTTAAAGATACCAATCCTGAAGACAGGCGAAAGCGAACCCGCATCACTCAAACTACAGAGAAAGAAGTGAAAGTTTATTCAGCCAATGATAAGGAAGCAAAACAAATTAAGCCAGAAAAACTACAAGCTAAGAGAGGTGATGTATCCGTTACAACCGAAAATGTAGCATCGGAAGCCAATCTGAATGAACCTGTTGCTGTAACTTCTATTGAAAATAAGGCTCAGGTACGAAAAAATGGCTCCGTTCAGGGTCAGAAACAAAATCAGAAACCCCGTCCCAAGCTAGAAAAACCACGCAAGATAGAACAGCCGATACCTCAATCGGATGCCTCTGTTCAACAAAATGTGAGTCCTAAAACTGAAATAATTACTGAAAATGCGTCTGCTCCTGTAGAAAAAATTGTTACTGCAGAAATTCCGGTAGCTACAGGGGATTCCATTGAGGCCAAAGTGACAATATTGCAAAAACCTGCTGTTTCTCCAGCTCCTAAAAAGAGAGGAAGGCCAAAAGCAAAACCAATATTAAAGAATACAGCTGAAACTCAGCTTGTGCTTTCAACAGAGGCCTCTGAACCGACTGTTCCAGCAGAAGTAGAAGCAGTATCTTCTCCAATTTTACCCAAAGAAACATCAGAAACCCCTTCCTTGCTTACTGCAGGAGAAGAAGCATTGGCAGAAGCCCGTCGTCTGGCTGGCATTGGCCCGAAAAATGAAACAGGTTCTTTAGAAAATCGCCCCAACCGTCCCATTAAGGTTGGACAAATTAATCAGAACCAGAACCAGAACCCGAATCAGCAAAACAGAGGAAACTTTCAAAGACAAAACAACCAGAATCGTCCTCAACGTACTGAAGAAGAACGTCAGTTTGAATTCGAAGGTATTTTAATGGGCTCGGGCTGTCTAGAGATTATGCCTGATAGTTACGGATTCCTTCGTTCTTCCGATTATAATTACCTGTCATCACCTGATGATATTTATGTTTCCCAATCCCAGATCAAACTCTTCGGCCTTAAGACTGGCGATGTGGTTCTTGGACCCATTCGTCCGCCGAAGGAAGGTGAAAAATATTTTCCGTTGGTCAAGGTGGAACGCATCAATGGACGTGAACCGTCTTATGTACGTGACCGTTTGTCTTTTGATCATTTGACACCGCTTTTCCCTGAAGAAAAATTCAATCTGACCGGAAACAAGAGATACGCCAATACCTCAGTCCGCGTAGTTGATCTTTTTTCCCCGATTGGTAAAGGTCAGCGTGGTTTGATTGTTGCTCAGCCAAAAACCGGCAAGACCGTTTTGCTGAAAGATATCGCCAATGCCATCGCAGCCAACCATCCTGAAGTTTACATGATTGTCCTTCTGATAGACGAACGTCCGGAAGAAGTGACGGATATGGCACGCAGTGTAAACGCTGAAGTGATCGCCTCGACCTTTGATGAACCGGCAGAACGTCACGTCAAGATTGCCAGTATTGTTTTGGAAAAAGCAAAACGTATGGTTGAATGTGGTCATGACGTTGTCATTCTTTTAGATTCCATTACTCGTTTGGCAAGAGCCTACAATACAGTGGCCCCTGCTTCTGGCAAGGTCCTGTCCGGTGGTGTTGACGCCAATGCCCTTCATAAACCAAAACGTTTCTTTGGTGCGGCTCGAAACATTGAAAACGGAGGTTCATTGACTATCATTGCTACAGCTCTTACCGAAACCGGCTCCAAAATGGATGATGTGATTTTTGAGGAATTCAAAGGTACTGGAAATATGGAATTGCAGCTTGACCGTAAACTTTCCAACAAACGTATTTTCCCTGCTGTGGACATCACTGCATCCAGCACGCGTCGTGACGACTTGCTGCTAGACAAACAAACACAAGATCGTTTGTGGATTCTTCGCCGTTATCTGGCAGACATGAATTCACTCGAAGCCATGGATTTTCTGAAAGGCAGACTGGAAAAGACAGCCTCCAATGAGGAATTTCTGGCATCCATGAATGATTAAAAATATTTTTTGATATTTATCAGAGGCGCATCGGATTGATTTCCGATGCGTTTTTGTTGTGCGCCATTATGGCGCACAACTTGACGGCGCAAGTCCGTTATGCAAACTGACAGTTGCCAACCATTAACCAATAGCAAGAGTGTCTCAATGATCTTAGTTTACTATTGAGACACCCTCCTTGCATTTTAAAAAGCATCTTGATATTATATATGAAAAAGTTTCCAATGAATTTTTGAAAATAAATCACCTCATTCTTATTTCACTCTGCCTGATTTGCCATCTGTATACGAAGAAGGTGAATATGAAATAAATTCCGGCTTCTATACAAAGACCCATACATTCAAAATTGATCTGTGAAATAGATGCTCCCATCGAATTCATTTTCAGAAAACCCTGAATTCCAAAAGTGGATGGAAAAAAGTAGGAAATCATTTTCCAGAAAATAGGAATGTTAGACGCAGGCCATGAAAATCCGGAAATCAGCAACAGGGGGATGGATGTGCACAGATAGATGAGCAATGAAGTCTCTCTAACCCAGAAGAAAACAGAAATACCCATTCCAAAAAATACACTGGCAAGCAAAAACGGTACGAGGAACTGTAATGCAGACCCGATTGTAAAATAGTTGGGCAATTGGAACATATACGGTATAAGGACAAGATTGTATATTCCGATGAACAGGTATATGATGAAATAGGCAAGAGCCTTACCTGTTACAATGCGCAGCGTTCCGTGATATTTCCGTTGATAAGGGATTAACTGATGGTATTTGTTCTCTTCCCGAGCCGTTCCGGCAAGCATGCCGATTCCAATCACGAGCGTCTGTTGTATGATTAGGATCAATGCTGCAGGAAGCAGGAAGGAAGCAAAACCGCTGTTAGAATTATATAAAGGATGCCCTTCCCGGAGGATCGGTGTTGCTGTAGCTTTCGCCTGCTGTACCGTAAGACCTTTGGTCTCCAGATTGGCTACCTGGATTTTTTCATCAAAATCGAGACAAACAAAATTAACTGCCGAATAGACACCCCTGAAATAAAGCATTGTAGCGATATTGCTATAAGCAAAAACATGCGTTTGCTTGCCTTTGCAAAGATCTTTGGAAAATGAGGCAGGAATGTAAACAATTCCATGTACCTCATTTTTGGCGAACAAATCCTTTGCTTCATTCATGGTATTTGCCTTATAGGCAACCTTCAGATCCGGTGTGGCGTCGATTTTTCGAACGAGATCACGGCTTAAAGCTGAATTGCTTTGATTTACAACAGCAATAGGAATATCCCTCAGCACTTCATTCCTATAAATGAATCCATAAAGAATCGGATATAAAATGCCTGCACCGAAAAAAATGATGATGACACCTGAATCTTTAAAGATATGCTTGATCTCTTCTGTGAAAATCTCAGCAATATCAGTGAGTGCTGTTTTAAAAAAGCTTGTATGTTTCATTGCATGATTACTTTTTGGGATAGTCAAGCCTTGTCAAAGCATTGTGAAGCCGCCTCCATACTACGATTGGGAAAAGAAGGTAGAGCAACATGATCAGGTAATTTATCATAGAAAAGTCCGGGCTTATATCGTTTAAAACAACATTCTGATAAATCTTGAAGAAGAAACGCAGTGGGAACAGGTAACTTAAACCCTGCAATATTGCAGGCATACCTTCTATCGGGAAAATCAAACCAGAATACGAAAAGGCCAGTATTCCGTATAATCCGGCAAAACACAAACCATCTCTTAAAACCGGAACAATTCCAATCATTACTATCGCAACGCCTTCAGTCGCAATGACCAGAAGGAATGTATCCAAAATCATCCACCATAGGCTGCTGTTTATCGGGAAGTGCATAAACTTGAATAAAAATATTTCATAGAAAAAACCGATGCATGAGAAGATGATCGTATATGGTAGTAGTTTTCCTACAATAGCTTGGAACATGGAACCTCCGGCATCTCTCAACCATATTTTCGAACTGCTTTTCTTAAGCTCAATTCCTATACAATAGACTATTGTCATGAGTATCATAAGCTGAAGCATTCCAGGTAGCAGGATGTTGCTCAGATACACTGAATAATTCATATATGGATTGCCTATGGCATGGATTTCCGGAACAATAGGTAAAATCTGGGACATGCTTTCTTCAACTCCCTGGCCTTTAAGCTGACGTGTATTAAGGTTGACTCCGGCACATATGGTATTCAGCATGATTTCCATATCTTTGAGCAAAAGTGAACCCGCGACAAAAAAGCTTTGATTATAATAATAGTGAATAGTAGGCTGAAGTCCTGAATATACGTCTTTCTGAAGGTTGCCGGGAATTTCTATGAATGCATATATTTGTCCTTGTTGCATATCTTTCCTCGCATCTGTGAAATGCAGGTATCTTGCTGCGACCTTTGTCTGCTGGGTCGCATCTATCTGTCTGATGATATTTCTCGAAAGTGATGAATTGTCATGATCTATTACGCCTAATGGAAGTTGTTCCGGATAGCCTTCGTTTAGAAATGTACTATAGAAAAGCAGAAATCCAAGAGGTAAAATGATGGTCATCAAGACATAGATAGGTCTGGAAACGAAGCGTCTTAATTCACGCATGAATACCACTTTCCATCCCGGTGACTTAATAATTCGCATCTTATGATATTATATTTTTGTTTCTTCCAGCAAAACACTCATTCCAGGACGTAATCCTTCGATTTTCAAAGTCGGTTTGGCCCTTACTTCAAAAGTCTTGACATCAAATTGACCGGTAGTCTTTGTGGCTTTCCAGGTGGCATAGCTTCCAAGAGCTTTGATATATGTGATTTTGAAGTTGAATTTATTGTTTCCAATAGCAGGTACAGATACCTTGATTCCCTGACCAATGGTAAAATCCTTAAGCTGGTCTTCCCGTACGTTGAACGTAATCCAGCAGTTATTGAGGTCTACAATAGACATGATTGGTGCACCTTGGCCAACCAATTCCCCTTGTTTCGGATATATCTCAGAGATTTCTCCGCTGATTGGTGCAGTCAGTTTTATTTCAGACATATATGCTTCTACTTCAGAAACGGCTCCATGCGCACGCGCAACCAATGCTTTTGCTGAAAGTTTATCTTCTTTTTGAGCACCATTCTTTGCCATCTGGTATTGGCTTCTTGCTGCCTTTTCAGTTGCAGAGGCAGCTTTATACTGGGCTTCTGCTTCATCAAATTTCTGAGCAGGAATCACATCGTTCTTAAATAGATTCTCAGCTCTTTTATAAGTTTTCTCGGCAAAATCCAGTCCTACTTTTGCTTTTTGCCATAATTCATAAGTACCCTCGATCTGTTCATTGCGGGCTCCTTTTATAGCCTTTTGGTCTTGAGCCATAGCTGCATTTTCAGCGGCTTCTGCCTGTGCCAGTTTTGCATAAAGTTCAGGTGAACTGAGGAAAACCAAAGTATCTCCTTCATTCACATAATTACCTTCTTCTACTTTGAGCTTCAGAATTCTGGCCGGTATTTTCCCGGAAATTCTGACTTCATTGGCATCGACCTCTCCCTGAATAGTTTCGGATTCAGGTTTCATGATGACCCATCCAATAACAGAAATCAATATCACAACAACCAAAAATGTGATTAAACCAATGATAAGATTGGTCCTGTTTTTTCTTAAAGTGGCCTTTGAAAGGCCTTTTACGCTGTTTTCCATACGAACGTTATTTTATTTTTATTTTTAATTCAGGATTCCGAGAGCTTTCTGTAAATATACCTGACAAAGCTGGACGTTTATCTGTGCATCGACATCTTCTGAGTTAGCCTTCAGCCATGCTGTCTGTGCTTCCATCAGTGTTGATGAAGCGACTGTGCCTTCTTTGAAGCCAATAGTAGCATATTTCAGGTTTTCTTCAGCTTTGATTTTATTGTAGGTGGTCATCTTTGCCTTCTTTGAAGCCTCTGATATTTTAAATCTTGCCTGAGTGAGATCAAGCTTGATTTTTTCTTTGGCGTCATCCAGTTTATATTGGGCTATGTTTTTTTCGTTTTCTGAAACCCGAAATGTATGTATACGCTCTCCCCAGTGAAAAATCGGTACATTTGCCACGACACCAATCTGCCATTGTCCGCTGAATTCCTTTTCGTACCCGTTGTACATATTTGGGTTTGTTGTTAAATAGCCGGCTGTCAGGCCAATGTTTGGTAAGAATCTTGACAACTGTATCTTTTCATTTGATTTTGCAATAGCAACCATGTTATTAAGACTTTTTATCTCATAACGTCTTTCTATGGTTGCGTCATCATTATCTGTCGCAGAAACAGTATTTTGAGGCAGTGAGTTTATCTTTTCGTCTGTAAGCTGAAAATCGTTGTCAAGAGGAAGTCCACATTGCTGGCATAATGCCATCCTTGACAATGACAAACCGTCCTGAACCTGTAACAGTGACATTTCTGCTTCATTCAGTTTAACTTTTACTGATAGTCCGTCTGATTTTGTAGCGACGCCAAAGTCGATAGATTTTGATACATCATTATCAAGTTTATGAAGGAGCTCCACATAACTTCTTGCAAGCTTTTCCTTATTGACCAATGAAACGACACGCCAATATGCAGCATCCGTATTAAAAATGGTTTCAGATGTCTGACCTTCATATTGTGCTTCAGCAATGTGCTTTGAACTTTCAGCAATCCTGTTCAGCTCACGAATTTTGCCACCCATAAACAAAGGTTGTGTCATCAATATCGATCCAGCCCAAACATTGTGTGTGTCAAATTCGAAGGCATCTTTTGGAATATATGCGTAATTGTCCCATTGGATTTTCTCCGGATTGATAGTTGGATCAAAAGGTGTACCGTTTACATCCACGGGTACAAAGGAGCCATTGTATTCTATTCCTTTTACTGATTTTGTAAAATCAGGGACACCGTTCGTTGTCGCATAAATAGGCAAATATTGGTCAGCTCCCAACAATGAAATATTCTTCTGATTATGCACATAACCACCGTTTGCAGAAAAATTCGGCAAATATTGTGTTCTGGCAGCCTTTCTCAGACTGTTAGCCGCCTTTACATTTTCATTCGCAATCAGCAAATCCTTATTGTGTTTTATAGCCATCTGTCTGCAATCACTTAAACTATAAAGGGTTTGGGATTGCAACTGTAAGCTTGTGAGCGTAATTGTCACAATGAATAAAATGAATCGTTTCATCCGAAATTTAAATTTTGATTATGGCAAAATCCATAAAAAAGTTTTGAAATCATGATTAATAACCTTTGTTTTCATAAAATAAGTTGTTGATGCAACTAAATATTAAAATTTTTTTATTCAAGGTTTCTGAAAATTTTTTTAAGCAGACTTTCACCAATTCTTACTTCCTCTTCGGTAAGCCCTTGCAAGGCTATCTTCATTATCTGCAATGCAATATTTTTCGCTTTCATATGGATTGCCATTCCTGCCTTAGTAATGTATATAATATTGTTGCGCTTGTCTCTTTTATCTGCAAGGCGGGCAATTAAAGAACGTTTCTCAAGATTATCAAGCAGTCTTGTAATGCTTGGCTTATCTTTGTAAGTGCTAATGGCAAGCTCATTCTGAGTGATACCATCCTTAAAGGACAGATTCAATAAAACGACCCATTGTTCAGGAGTAATTGCAATGTCGTGGGCTCTGAAGTCCTTATAAAAACGTCTGTTGATGGCTGTGGTTGCACGTCCGTTAAGTACACTGAAAAGTACTTCTCTGTCAATATTGGTTTCATCCATGATATACCTTTTAAAAACCCACTTTTATATCACCTTGTGTGATAAATAATTTATACAATTCGGATAGTTGCATATACAACGATGCAAATATAATATGACTATATTATTCTTGGTTATTATAGAAATGTTTTTTAATATTGTTTAACAGATTGTAGGCAAAGTATAAACTTGTAAACAATTTTTCGACAAAAGTTAAGTTGCATTTGTATGATGGCTCAATCTTTAAAGCTTGCTGAATTCTTATTTTTTATCCGTAATTTTGAGGCATGTCAAAAACAATTCCTGGAATACTGCTTGAAAGGTTTCCAAAGGGAGTTATTAATCCGAACATTTTCATATTTATAATCATGGAAAAACAAAACGAACCAAATCAATTGAACATCGAACTGAGCGAAGAAGTTGCTCAGGGTATTTATTCCAATCTGGCTGTCATCTCACATTCAAGCTCCGAATTTATAGTTGATTTTATACGCCTGATGCCAGGTATTCCCAAGGCTAAAGTTCAATCCCGCATCATACTGACTCCAGAACATGCCAAACGTCTGCTGTCTGCATTGCAAGAAAATATTGCAAAATTCGAGAGTCAATTTGGTAAAATCAATAAACCGGTTGGAAACGGCAACACATTTATGCCGCCCATTATTGGTTTTGGTGGCGGCGAAGCATAATCTCGTGGTTTAATAAATCTTTGATTATTTTAGAATTCACGAAAAATAAGGTCGTTTTTTCGTGAATTATTTTCTACATTTGCCCCCGCTTTCAGTTCGAGATTACTTTTTTTTCGATATGCCCTTGGTTTATTGAAAAAAAGGCGTAATTTTGCAGTCCTTTTTTGGGATAAAAAGTGAAAGTATATTATTAAGTATATCATAAAAAGTAAAAATTTCTAAAATGCCTACAATTCAGCAATTAGTAAGAAAAGGAAGGTCTAAGCAAACGGATAAGAGCAAGTCTCCGGCCTTGAATTCTTGTCCGCAAAGACGTGGCGTTTGTGTGCGTGTGTACACGACGACACCGAAGAAACCAAACTCAGCGATGCGTAAGGTGGCCAGAGTACGTTTGACCAATACAAAGGAAGTGAACAGCTACATTCCGGGAGAAGGTCACAACTTACAGGAACACTCTATTGTGCTTGTACGTGGTGGTCGTGTA
>JALNXZ010000031.1 GCA_023230125.1 Bacteroidales bacterium
ATTGGTGCCGAAAAGTGCAGAACCACCGCCACGAACCACTTCCACCCGTTCGATCATATTGGTTGGAATTTGTTCGATGCCGTAAACACTTTGCAAGGCACTGTAAATGGGACGGCTGTCTATCAGGATTTGTGAATAGGTACCATCCAGCCCATTGATTCTGACTTGCGGCAAACCGCAATTTTGGCAGTTGATTTCCGTTCTTAATCCGGGTTGAAAATTCAAGCCCTGTGAAAGACATACGGAATTCGTACTTTCAAAAATCTTTGAACCGATAACATTCACAATGGTTGGTGCTTCTCTACGGTTGGTTTCGTTGCGGTTGGCAGAAACTACAACACTTTCCAACATGATCTGATCTTCCTCCATTTCAAAATCCATTTCCAAACTTTTGACGGAAGTCAGGTCTATTTCTTTTCCAATGGTTTTATAGCCCATACCTGATACGACCATGGTGTATTTACCGGATGGCAGGTTTTTCAAAAAATAGTGACCGGTGGCGTCTGCCGTTGTGCCTATGGTAGTTCCTTTTATCGAGATATTAATATATGGAATGTATTCTTTTGAGGATTTATTGGTTACATGTCCAAATATGTGTTCGTCTGATGTGTTTTGGGCATATCCGGCTATCTGCCCCAATATAAGGAACAGTAATATGATTATTTTGGTTTTCATTTTGGATTTATTACATAAGAAATTACTTATTAAAATCTATTGTTTGGCATCTTTGCATCATTAATGGTAGAGTTCAATTTTTTTATAAAGCGCTGTTTATATAAAATATAGGATATGATGAACTACCTTGTTTGTATATGAAACAATGTTGCAAATGTAACATTATTACAGATAAACAAACCTATTTTGTATGATTTTTATTAAGTTTGTAACTTAAAAAATCAAAAAAAGAAATGACACCAACAGAAATCCTGACGCTGTATCACTTGCGCAAGACACCAACCCGTCTATCTATTCTTGAATATTTACAGATATCCCACCTCCCTCAGTCTGAAAATGAAATTCATAAAAAGATGCAGGATTCCTATGATCGCATTACTTTTTACCGTACCATTCAAACGCTGATGGAAGCAGGGATTATTCACCGAATTGTAGCAGACAACACGACTGTGCGTTATGCGCTCAATCATTATAATTCTCAGCTCGATGAACAAAATCATGATCATGTGCATTTTTACTGTACGAAGTGTGGAAAGGTGGAATGTATGGAGGAAGTGGTTGTCCAACCATATCATTTACCGGACGGCTATAAAATAGAGGAATGTAATGTTGTCGTTAAAGGCCTTTGTAGACAGTGTATAATAAAAGACCATGACAGATAATAAAGCCATTATGATCAATTCAAAAAAAGCCGGATCCACTTGGGTCCGGCTTTTTTTGCAAAAAGAAAGAAAAGAAGTTTTACTTCTTAGATGTTTCGATAGAAACTTTTCTGAATTCTTTCATTAACTTTTCAATTTCCAAAGATGCTTTTCTAGCTCTTGCACCTGCAGCTTTGTTGCCATTTCCCAATTGTAAACCTGCGTTTTTTGTAAAATCAACAATAAAACCATTTGCTTTTTCCAGTAATTCGTTCATGATATAATATTTTTAAATTTAGGATGTTGCAAATATAAAATCTTAATTCAAATAGCAAATCATGAATTCGCTTTTTTTTAATATTTTTTCTTCTTTTAATAATGAATGAATGCCTTCAATGCTGTATTTTTGAGTACTTTCTCTAAAAAAGGCAAAAGTTCACTGCTTCATATTCAAACTAAGGCCTGTTTCTTTTTAGTACATTTGTAAAAAATAAGACAGACAATGGAAATGAATATTGGAGATAAAGTGCGTTACCTCGACGCTGTTGGAGGTGGCATCGTAACAGCCTTCAAAGATAAAGATATGGTTATCATCCTTGAAGATGACGGTTTTGAGACTCCGGTTTTCAAAAGACAATGTGTTGTAATAGAAAGCGCAGCACCTCAACCTCAGCCCACTCAGTCCAAAATATCTGTGCAAAGTCCAGAGTCACCCAAGGTTGAAGCAATCAAAACATTTATAACCAAAACACCTGAAACCAGAGAAGGTGAATATCTGAATATATCATTGGCTTACTTACCAAGTCCAGACAAATCTTTTACCGATTCGGAATTCGAATGCTATCTTATCAATGATAGTAATTATACGTTGATGTTCAATTATGCTTCATGCAGTGGTAAAACCTGGAAAAGCCGTGCAACAGGGACTTTGGAACCAAACTCAAAACTGTTTTTAGAAGCATTTAATAAGGAAAGTATTCTTGAACTCGAAAAAATAAGCTTTCAATGTATAGCACTGAAGGCTGAGGCTTTTTATTCCTTTAAGAATACCATTTCTGTTGAAATACGTCTGGATACCGTCAAGTTTTATAAAATCCATTGCTTTAGAGAAAACGATTACTTTGATGAAGATGCCTTAATCGTTCCTGTTGTAAAAAGAGATGTTCCGGAAAAGGGCATGTTCATCTCCGCTGACGAAATAGCCAAAGCCATTCGACAAAAGGAGCCGGAAAAGCCCAGAGTTTCAGAGCCTCTGTCTAAGAAAAAAAGCGAGATACTGGAAGTGGACCTTCATATTGGGAGCTTGCTGGATACGACAGCAGGAATGAACAATGCTGATATGCTGAAATATCAAATGGATACTTTTCGTAAGGTCATGGATGAGCATCGTTCAAAAAAAGCGTTCAAAATTGTCTTCATCCATGGAAAAGGTGACGGTGTTTTACGTTCGGCTATCTTGAATGAATTGAAAACCAAATATAAAAGTTGCAAATGGCAGGACGCATCCTTCCGTGAATATGGATTCGGTGCTACCATGGTAACTATTTATTGATTTTAAAGAAAGAACAGCATGACCACGATATTGGCTACGCTGATGATGGAAAACCCGATGAATAAAGGTTTGGCAAGTTCTTTCCTGTTTCCGGAAAACCCCATGGCGTAAGCCATTTTGATGATGTTGTTGCTTAAGGTCGCCTGTAAACAACAGGCAGCCATCAAGTTGAGTGATATGCCCTCGAATTGTCCATCGGTCAGATTGAGGATAAAAGGAGTGATGTCACCTGCTCCGGATATGAAAGATAAGATGGTTAGCCCCTGTGTGCCCAAATACATGATGGCATAATAGGTCAATAAGGTAAAAACGACATACAGGAAGGCAAAAATCAAGGCTACCTTAAATTCTAAAGGGTTCTCATCTAATTTTTGTTGCTCTTCTTCCGTAAGATCAAACTTCGAATGATTCCGGTTTTTAAAGTAAAGCCCTACAATACAGGAAATGATCATCAATATGGTCATTGGGAGGGCCAACAGCAAAAATACCTGAAAGTTGAAGATGGCAATGATGATCATTAAACGCAAAAACATCATACCAACGGCAAGAAACATAGCGGTGGCATATTCTGGAATGTGTTCATTTTTGGTATTCTTGCACTTTTTGGCTAAAATGGTAATGGTGGCGGTACTGCTGTACAATCCGCCCAATAATCCGAATATGACAACGCCAGACTTTGGGAAAATGTAGATTTTCACCAAGTAACTCAGATAAGAAATACCAGAAACGATGACGGTGGCCAACCAGATTCTGTATGGTGTCAGGCCAATTTCAGGGAATATTCTTGTATCCGGCAACATCGGCAGGATGATAAAACTGATCAGGAGAAATTTTGCCAGAGTGATAAATTCATCGTTATTCATTTTCTGGGCCAGTTCCACAAAAGTGGATTTCATTTCCGTAAGCAGTAATATTACAACAACGACAGACACAAAAAACCATGAAGGTGTCAGAGTGACCAATGGTCCGAGGCAGTAAGTGATTAAGGCTGTGACAATTGCTGTGATTCCGTAATCTTCCAGCTTGCTAATCTTGAAATAATAGTTGAGTCCCAATAAAATGGTAAGGACGATACCGCCTCCTGCAAAAAGTGAAAAATCCTTTGGATCAAATAAATAAAGGATGTAACCAAGAAGTCCAATCAACGTAAAAGTACGATCAGAACCAAAAAGAGTAGCTTCTTTGTGAAGTTTCAATCTCCTTTGTGAAAGACCGATCAGTAAGGAAAATGTCAGTACCAGCACGAAATCGGTCAAGCCTGAGGGAAGGTTTATGCCCAATGTCTCCATCATCTATTTCTACCACTTCTTAAAAGGTAATTTAATGAGGTTGGCGTTGTAGTAACGCTTATCTCCGGTCACTTCAATGCCAATCCAATCCGGCTTGATAAATTCTTCAGTTTCTGAGCTGAGCTCAATTTCGGCAACAGTCAGCCCTATATTTTCACCAAAAAATTCGTCAACTTCATAAATGTGTTTCCCGACTTTGACTTCATAGCGTATTTTCTCTATGAGACCTGGCTCACAGAGCTGAAAGAGGTCTTCAGCTTCTTCAGTGGGAATTTCCTTTTCCCACTCAAAACGACTTAACCCGGAAACATTGCTTTCTCCTTTAATGGTGATATACCCTTTGTCTCCTTTTGTCCGGATACGCACGCTGGATTCGGAATGAGAAGAGATATATCCCTGTTTGATATAAAGTTGGTTAAATGCCAGATTTTTATATGGCCCTTTCACTAAAAACTTGCGTTCTGTTTCTTTTGCCATGATCTTGTGAATTAAAATATTAAGCTGGAAATAAAGGAAAATAGTAAGTGACAAATATACTAATTTTATTAAAATAATTTAAATTTTCTCTATCAGAGAATTATAAATATATAGAATGCCAATATGCTCTATAACAATGTTCTGTAACAGAAATTCAGAATTGTTTATATATTCATAATTTTTTACTTTGCACTGCCTTTAATTACAGGCAACCGCTTTTCTTAAATCTGGTACTAACAAAAAAAATTTCTGACGTATGAAAGTTTATCAATCTAATGAAATTAAGAACATTTCCATTGTGGGAAGTTCAAGATCCGGGAAAACCACCCTCGCTGAAGCAATGCTTTACGAGGGTGGTTTAATAAAACGACGCGGAACAGTAGAAGCACAAAATACTGTTTGTGATTATTTTCCAGTAGAACATGAATATGGTTATTCTGTCTTTCCCACAGTTTTTCATGTGGAATGGAACGGAAAGAAATTGAATTTTATTGATTGCCCGGGATCTGATGACTTTGTAGGTGGAGCCGTTACTGCACTGAATGTAACTGATACGGCTCTTTTGCTGATCAATGGACAGTATGGAGTGGAAGTTGGAACCCAAAACAGTTTTCGAAACGCAGAAAAATATAATAAACCTGTGATTTTTGTCGTCAATCAGCTTGATCATGAAAAAGCTGATTACGATCAGGTGTTGGAACAATTGCGCGAATCTTACGGATCCAACGTTGTTCCTGTACAATATCCCATCACTTGCGGACCAAACTATAATGCCGTAATTGATGTCTTGCTGATGAAAAGATATACCTGGAAACTTGAAAGTAGTATTCCGGAGATTGATGATATACCTGCAGAAGAGAAAGCAAAGGCTGAGGCATGGCATCAGACTTTGGTGGAAGCAGCAGCTGAAAATGATGAATCCTTGATGGAGAAATTTTTTGACCAGGGAACCTTGACTGAAGATGATGTCAGGTCAGGTATTCGCCTGGGATTGATAGCGAGGGGGATGTTCCCTGTTTTTTGTGTTTGCGCTAACCGTGATATGGGCGTTCGCCGATTGTTGGAATTTCTGGGGAATGTTGTTCCATATGTAACGGATATGCCAAAAATACCCAATATAAAAGGCGAGGAGATTTTCCCTAATTCCAGCGGACCTACCAGCCTGTATTTTTTTAAGACTTCTGTAGAACCGCACATCGGTGAAGTCTCCTATTTTAAAGTGATGTCTGGCAAGGTGAGAGAAGGCGATGACTTGCTTAATACCAATCGCGGATCGAAGGAACGTGTAGCCCAGTTATTCTGCGTTGCAGGATCAAACCGTATTCCGGTGGAAGAATTGAACGCAGGAGATATTGGTGCTACTGTAAAACTTAAAGATGTCAAGACTGGAAACACCCTGAATGGTAAAGGCATTGACAACAGTTTCGATTTTATCCATTATCCGGAACCAAAATACCGCCGTGCCATCAAACCTATTAATGAAGCTGACGTTGAGAAGATGATGTCCATCCTCAACCGGATGCGTGAAGAGGACCCGACATGGGTTGTTGAACAATCCAAGGAACTAAAACAAACCATTGTCCATGGACAAGGGGAGTTCCACTTACGTACACTTAAATGGAGGATGGAAAACAACGAGAAGATGCCTATCCAGTTTTTGGAACCACGCATCCCATACCGTGAGACCATAACGAAGATAGCCCGTGCCGATTATCGGCACAGAAAACAATCAGGTGGTGCCGGACAATTTGGTGAAGTCCATTTAATTGTAGAACCCTACACAGAAGGAATGGTTATTCCTGAAATCTATAAATTCAACGGACAGGAATTCAAGATTTCTGCCCGTGATACTCAGGAAATCAAACTGGAATGGGGTGGAAAACTCATTTTTGTGAACAGTATTGTTGGGGGAGCCATTGACACACGTTTCCTGCCGGCCATTCAGAAGGGTATCATGGCCCGTATGGAACAAGGTCCGCTCACAGGATCCTATGCCCGTGATGTTCGTGTCATTGTATACGATGGTAAGATGCATCCGGTAGATTCCAATGAAATATCCTTTATGCTTGCCGGACGAAATGCATTTAGTGAAGCATTCAAGCAAGCAGGTCCCAAGATTCTTGAACCAATTTATGACGTGACAGTCTTCGTTCCAGGCGATCGTATGGGTGACGTGATGGGAGACTTGCAAGGTCGTCGTGCGCTGATTATGGGTATGAGCAGCGAAAAAGGCTATGAAAAGCTTTCTGCTAAAGTACCATTAAAAGAAATGTCAAGTTATTCAACATCCTTGAGCTCGCTAACTGGCGGACGTGCTTCATTCAGTATGAAGTTCGCCAATTATGAATTGGTTCCAGCCGATATTCAGGATAAACTGTTGAAAGAATACGAAGCCCAACAACAGGAGAAGGAATAATCAAAATAAAGTATTGGAGAAGCTTACCCTGATTTTTTGGGGTAAGCTTTTTTTGTATAATAATTTTAAATCTCAATATTGATGGAATCGAATGAATTCTCACGCCGAAAATTTCTAAAACAAGTAGCCTTGCTTTCGGCCGCCGCCACAATCCCTTCGTACATCAAAGCATCAAACAATGCTTTATCTGCAGTAGGACTGACAAAAGCAAATGAAAGGGTCAATTTAGCTTGTGTAGGAATTGGAAATCAGGGAGGTTCGGATGTCATGTCTTTATATAACACAGGATTATGCAATCTCGTCGCCTTCTGTGATGTTGATATGGGTGCCCCACATACCCTCCATGTATTGAATAGATTTCCTGATGTACCACGTTTTCAAGATTTCAGAGTGATGTTCGACAAAATGGAAGATCAGATAGACGCTGTATTGGTGGCTGTACCCGATCATTCACATTTCCCGATTACGATGATGGCTATGGGGCTTGGAAAACATGTCTATGTTGAAAAGCCAATGGCCCGTACTTTTAATGAGATTGAACTCATGATAAAATCGGCCAAGAGACACAAGGTGGTGACTCAAATGGGAAATCAAGGGCACTCGGAAGCTAATTATTTCCAGTTTAAAGCATGGAAAGAAGCTGGAATCATTAAAGATGTGACTAAAATTACCGCACATATGAATTCCTCACGTCGCTGGCATACCTGGGATCCCAATATAAAAAGTTTTCCACCGGCTGAACCTATCCCTGACACCCTTGATTGGGATATTTGGCTTGGCGTAACGCAACAACATGAGTATAACCATGATTTTATCAATGGACAATGGCGTTGTTGGTATGACTTTGGAATGGGTGCATTGGGTGATTGGGGTGCACACATCCTGGATACAGCCCACGAGTTTCTAGATCTTGGACTCCCAAATGAAATCAATATGTTGAAAGCTGAGGGGCACAATCCATTCTTCTTTCCGATGGCATCGACCTTATTGTTTAGATTCCCCGAACGCGGAAATATGCCTCCTGTAGACATTACCTGGTATGATGGAGTAAACAATATTCCTTCCGTCCCCGAAGGTTATGGGGTATCCGAACTGGACCCGAATATTCCTCCAACGAGTATAGGAGAAATTCAACCGGTCAAGTTGAATCCGGGTAAGATTATTTATAGCAAAGAGCTCACTTTTAAAGGCGGTTCACATGGTTCGACCTTATCCATCATACCTTCCAATAAAGCAAAAGAGATGGAATCTAAAATTCCTTACGTACCCAGAAGTCCTTCAGACCACTATGCCAACTTTCTCTTAGCATGTAAAGGTGAGGAAAAGGCTCGTTCTCCTTTCTCCATTGCAGGTCCGTTGAGTCAGGTGTTCTCGTTGGGTGTCATGGCGCAAAAGCTAAACACAAAATTATTGTTTGACCGTAAAACCAAGACCATTACAAATAACCAGTTGGCCAATGAACTGTTGATAGGCCTTTCTCCTCGTAAAGGGTGGGAACAATATTATAGGGTGTAGTGATCCATTGTATTTAATGTCTTAATCAGAAGTATATGAAACAAGCCCATGGTTTATCACACAAATTAAGTAAACCATTATTTGGCATAAAATTTAATGAGATGAATCGAATCTCCCTTTTTTTAATGGTTGTCATTCTGCCTGTCATTTCACAAATGACCTTGGCTCAGAAAAAGTGCCCTGACACACAGCAGGCTTCAGAAACTAGTGAAAAGTTTAAGATTGGAATGGCTGGTTACACCTTTGCCAAATTCGATATAGATAAGACGCTCGAAACCATGCAAAGGATGAATGTACACTATCTCTGCATCAAGGACTTTCATCTTCCGTTAAATAGTACGGACGATCAGATTGCTGCGTTTAAAGACAAACTTGCATCGAAAGAAGTGACAGGCTATGCTGTCGGTCCGTTGTATATGAAATCTGAAACAGAGATTAACCGGGCGTTTGAATATGCAAAGAGAATAGGAGTCAAATTGATTGTCGGAGTTCCAAATTATGAACTTTTACCTTATGTTGACAAGAAAGTAAAAGAATATGGCTTCAATTATGCCATCCATTTGCATGGGCCAGATATCAAAACCTATCCCGACGCTGAAGATGTTTGGAATCACGTTAAAGACCTTGATCCAAGAATTGGGATGTGTTTAGACATCGGTCATGATACGCGAAATGGAAAAGATCCCGTTGCTGATCTGCAAAAATATCAATCCCGCGTGTTTGACATCCATATCAAAGACGTAACAGGCAAGACCAAGCTTGGATATTCGCTGGAAGTTGGTCGTGGAATCATTGATATACCTGCATTTGTCAAGATGCTTCGTCAGGTTGGTTATTCTGGCGTTTGTAGTCTCGAATATGAGAAAGATATGGATAATCCTTTTATGGGAATTGCGGAATCAATTGGATATTTCAGGGGAGTGATCCGTGCCATGAAATAGAGCATAGGGAGGGATATGAACCCATCTTGGTGGTTATGATAATAAGTTAATTTGTGTTTCTTCTAGGGTTAATATTTATGAATCCAATTGAAATGTTAAATATTGAACCTATTTTTGCTAAATGAAGAAGTCCGCTATATGGATATTGATTGCTGTTATGGTGCTGACATTTGCAAGTCTGCTCACGCTTCAGTATTCTTATATCCGTACTTTAGGTAAAATGAGGACGGAGCAATTTAACGAGGCTGTCAAACGCAGCTTGTCTCAAGTTATCCGAAATCTGGAGTTGGATGAAACAGCCCGATTTCTGAGTGAAGATATGAATGAGCATGAAAATGATGCTTTTTCTGTGCCAAAAGTTACCCGTAAAGTCTCCCACCAAGGTCAAACAGCAACATTACATTCTATCGGAGGTATTTCCTCCATTTCCTCCGTTTTTGAATATGATGAAACAACGATTCTCTCTCAGGCAGGACCCCAAGTTTTTATATCCATGAGCCATGGAAAAAATACCCTTTCAGGCACCTCTACAAAGATGCAGGAAAACCTACGTGAACGATATTTGGCACAGAAAGGTTTTATGGAGGATGTTATCTTGCATATTTTATATGAAGCAAACAACAGGCCAATTGAGCAGCGAGTTGACTTTAGCAAACTGGAAAATTATCTGAAGGTTGAATTGGAGAACAATGGGTTGGGAAAAATGCCTTTCCATTTCAGGGTGACAGATAAGAACGATGTTGAGGTATATCGATGCAAAGAAATGATTGGAAAAAATGAGACTGGTGGATATAAACAAGTTCTTTTTCCGAATGACCCGGATGTGGAAACCGGAACGCTCTATCTATACTTCCCGACAAAGAAGAATTATATCTATGAATCACTGCGAATATACATTCCGTCCGTCATCTTTTCAATAGTGTTGTTGATCGTTTTCGGTACAACAATCATTGTCATCTTCCGTCAAAAGAAATTGAATGATATGAAGAATGATTTTGTAAACAATATGACACATGAGCTAAAAACGCCGATATCGACCATATCACTTGCGGCTCAGATGCTAAAAGACGGCGATGTGGGCAAGACGCCTACCATGTTGAAACATATTTCAGGTGTTATTGTCGATGAAACCAAACGCCTTAGTTTTCAGGTTGAAAAAGTGCTTCAAGTTTCACTTTTTGAACGTGATAGGTCCAGTCTGACTTTCAAGGAAGTAGATGTCAATGAGATGTTGGATACAATCGTGGCTACATTTAAACTCAAGGTAGAAAACTTTGAGGGAAGACTTGAGAAGGATTTAAGTGCAAAAAGAGCGGATATCACAGCCGATGAAATGCATTTGACCAACGTATTTTTTAATCTGATGGATAACGCGGTCAAGTACCGCAGTGAGCGGGATCTGGTGCTGACAGTTCATACCTGGAATGAAAAGGATAACATTATGATTTCTATTCAGGATAATGGTATAGGCATCAAGAAAGAGAATTTGAAAAGAGTGTTTGAACGTTTCTATCGTGTTCCTACAGGAAATGTTCACGATGTTAAAGGCTTTGGCCTGGGCTTGGCTTATGTACAGAAAATCGTCCAAAACCACAACGGTACGATTCGCGCTGAAAGCGAAGTCAATATGGGGACAAAATTCATTATTAGTTTACCATTAATAAAAAATGAGCTATGACAGAAGAAAAAATGCACATCTTGTTGTGCGAGGACGACGAAAATCTGGGCATGCTTTTGCGTGAATATTTACAGGCAAAAGG
>JALNXZ010000033.1 GCA_023230125.1 Bacteroidales bacterium
AAGCGGTGTCTTTGATGCCGGTGTTGATAAAGAAGTGTAGCATTTTGAGTTCAACCAGCGGATTTGTCTCGATTTTTTCGAGGTAATATGGAATGATGTCGCTGTACCGAATGCCAAGTCTTGAGGTATAGAAATCAAACTTTGGTTCTTCTTCTGAGGCAATCCGGATGCCTGTTTTTACTTTTTTATCAATATTTGTCATCAATAAATCAAGTTCAAACTTGTTATCCAAAATGGATATAGTGTTCTCGAACCCATTATTAATTAAAGCTTGGATGTTTTCAATATACTGAGGTCTCTTGAATCCGTTGCAGATAATATATTTTTCTTTGGTGATTTTCTCTGTTTCGTACAAGGCTTCAATGATGTTGATATCAAAGGCAGAAGAAGTCTCTATATGAACATTGTGTTTTAGTACTTCTTCAAGAATAAAGGAAAAATGGGAACTTTTGGTGCAGTAGCAATAATTGTAATCGCCTTCGTAGTCGGCCTTAGCCATGGCAACGTTGAACATTTTCCGGCAACGTTGAATGTTTTGCGCAACTTTTGGGAGGTAGAATATCCTTAAGGGTGTGCCATATTGTTTAATGATGTCCATCAATGGGATGTTGAACCACTGGAGTTCGTTCTCGGAATTTACGGTGAACTCTTCGTTTGGAAATTCAAATGATTGCTCGATCAGGTGAATGTATTTATTTTTCATCGTCTTATTTCTTTAAAAATATGAAATCCAACTCACTTGGATTGGCTATTATATTTAAATCCAACTTGCATGGATTGTTTTAATTGGTGCAAAAAGGACGACAAAAATACATAAAGTTTTTGATGATAGGCGTTTATTTATTGAATATATTCGTTAACGGAATAAAATGACGCTGACACTATCTATCTGTCCTTGGATGGGCGGATTTGCCTTAGTCACCTTAATTTCAATGTCTTTAATTTCTGAAAAAGAGGCTTTAAGCTCTTGGCAGATATTTTCGGCAAGGTGCTCAATCAGTTTACACGGCTTGTTCATGACAGCATTGACTTTTTCAAAAACAAAGGCATAGTTGATGGTGTCTTCAAGTGAATCGCTTTTGCAAGCTTTACTTAAATCTATTCCAAGCTTCAAGTCAACAAAGTAGTTGTTTCCGACTTTGTTCTCTTGCTCGTATACGCCATGATAAGCGTAAAACTGCATATTGTTGATTAAAAGATAGTCCATTTGACGTTATATTTTGTGTGTAACAAATGTACTTTTTCTTCTATTAACTGACAAACTTTGATTTGTCTGATGAGTTGATGTATGGATTTTGATAAAAAAGAGTATTTTTGTCGTACTAAAGTTATTCTAAAGTCATTATTATGTCAAAAGAAGTTGTTGCAACAACAGGTGCGGTTTATAGCATACTTGCTCAAGGAACCCGAATTATTGGAGATGTTTATTCTGAAGAAGATATTCGGATTGAAGGAGGTTTGGAGGGGAATCTGACAAGTAAAGGAAAAGCGATATTGGGACCATTCTCTGTTTTGAAAGGCGATCTCAAATGTGTCAATGCTGAAATATCCGGATCTGTTGAAGGTGATATTGAGGCGAATGAACAACTTTCGCTCAGAGGTAATTCCTGTGTTAGAGGAACCGTAAGAACATCAACCTTGATTATTGAACCAGGTTCTATCTTTAATGGCACTTGTGAAATGAATGTGGAAAATTTGTAATAATCTTCTGATTGAGTCAATAAAAAAAGCGATGGAAGAATCCATCGCTTTTTTTATTGATTGATGCATAGCATCATCCACATTTTGAATAACCGCAAGTGGTGCAATGCAAGCAGCCTTCTTCATAAATAAGACTTTCGTTGCCACAACTAGGGCAAATCAGGCCTTTTGCTTCAGTTCCATTTGGTAAGTAATTTTTCAATGCTCGCTCAACGCCATTTTTCCAAGTGTTGATAGATTCATTGTCAAGGTCAAGGCCAGAAATCAGTTTGATAACCTGATCGATGGGCATTCCATAACGTAAAACTCCAGAAATCAGTTTTGCATAGTTCCAGTATTCAGAGTTGAATTTTTCTGATAAGCCTTCGATGGTTATTTTATAACCGCGACGGTTGGCAAACTGGAAGTCGTAGTGCTTTACACCATCCTCATCAATGTTCTTAATGATTCTGCCTTCCGTTACATTCTTAGGCAGCAAA
This sequence comes from Bacteroidales bacterium, assembly GCA_023230125.1. Lineage (GTDB taxonomy): Bacteria > Bacteroidota > Bacteroidia > Bacteroidales > UBA1402 > UBA8389. The sequence goes on from JALNXZ010000033.1 coordinate 2,181, forward strand.
ATGCCATCATCGTCATCCTGGATACCGGTAAAGATTTCGTATGGGCGACCGTTTTGTAAGCCTATGAATGCAATCCATTTTTCTTTGTTGTTTTGGAAACGGATAACCTCTGCTTCAAGTTCTTTTGGACGTTTTGGCGTACTCTGAGGATAACATATCAGCTTCCTTTCTTCCTTGTCTTCCTTAGTAAGATTGGGCGTGTTTGCTACAAGCACACCGGAACGGCAGCCGTCACGATAAACTGTACAACCTTTACAGCCTGATCGCCATGCTTCCACATAAAGTTGCCCGACGAGTTCTTCCGTAGCATCGGATGGCAGGTTTATGGTGACGCTGATGGAGTGATCTACCCATTTCTGTATACATCCCTGCATCTTTACCTTTTGCATCCAATCGATATCGTTTGCCGTTGCTTTGTAGTATGGAGATTGCATAATCAATTCATCCAATTCTTCTTGAGTGTATTTTTTGGCAGTAGGATAGCCATTGGCTTCCATCCAAGTGACAAATTTGTGGTGGAAAACGATATATTCTTCGAAACTATCACCACTATCATCGACATAGTCTATGCGAACATCATGGTCGTTTGGATTGATTTTACGACGACGTTTGTAAATCAGCATAAATGCAGGTTCGATACCGGATGTGGTTTGGGACATTAAACTGGTGGTCCCCGTGGGGGCAATAGTCAGACAGGCAATATTTCTACGGCCATATTGCTTCATTTCTTCTTCTAACGCCGGGTCAGCCTTGAACAAACGCTGAATGAACGGATTTTCTTTTTCTCTTTTTGCATCAAAAATCTCAAATGCTCCACGATCTCTGGCGAGGTGTACGGAAGAACGATAAGCCTCGATGGCAAGAGTCTTGTGTACTTTCTCGGAATAAGAAGAAGCTTCTTCTGTGCCATAACGCAAACCTAAGGCTGCAATCATATCACCTTCGGCGGTGATTCCTACACCTGTACGACGTCCCATGGCTGTCTTTGATTTGATCTTCTCCCATAATTCATGTTCGGTACGTTTTATATCTTCATGTTCGGGGTCGGATTGTATCTTTTGCAGAATCAGGTCGATTTTTTCCATCTCCAAATCGATGATGTCATCCATGATGCGTTGTGCAAGGGCTGAATGCTTCTTAAAAAGGTCAAAATCAAATTTTGCGTTTTTTGTAAAAGGATCTTTTACGTAGGAATATAGGTTGATCGCCAACAAACGACAGCTGTCATAAGGACAAAGTGGAATTTCACCGCAAGGGTTTGTGGATACAGTGCGGAAGCCAAGATCTGCATAACAGTCTGGCACCGATTCCCTGAGAATGGTATCCCAGAACAAAACGCCAGGCTCTGCTGATTGCCAGGCATTGTGGACAATTTTCATCCACAGTTTTGTGGCATCAATTTCTTTGGTTGTGGTGGGGTTTAGGCTTCCTACGGGATATTGTTGTGTGAAATTGCCGTTACTTGAAGCGGCTTCCATGAATTTGTCGGTCATCTTCACCGAAACGTTTGCTCCGGTTACTCTCCCTTCTGTCATTTTGGCGTCAATGAAAGATTCTGAATCAGGGTGCTGGATGGAAACACTCAACATCAAGGCTCCGCGGCGACCATCCTGGGCTACTTCACGGGTTGAATTGGAATAGCGTTCCATGAAAGGTACGATTCCTGTAGAAGTAAGTGCGGAGTTCTTGACTGGGGTCCCTTTCGGACGGATATGAGACAGGTCGTGACCTACACCGCCACGACGTTTCATAAGCTGAACCTGTTCTTCATCAATTTTGATGACAGCTCCATAGGAGTCTGCAGGTCCGTCAACACCAATAACAAAACAGTTAGACAAAGATCCCACCTGAAAATTGTTTCCGATACCGGTCATTGGACTCCCTTGTGGTATGATGTAACGGAAATGATCGAAAAGGTCGAAGAGCTCTTTTTCGGGAATCGGGTTCGGATATTTTTTCTCAACTCTGGCAATTTCTTTTGCCAGTCTGTGGTGCATGTCGTCCGGAGTCTTTTCGAAGAGGTTTCCATAAGAATCTTTAAGGGCATATTTGTTTACCCAGACTCTTGCAGCCAGCTCGTCTCCCTGAAAATAATCCAGTGAAGCTTGAAAAGCTTCATCGTGTGTGTAGGATTGTTCTTTCACTGTCTATTGGTTTTAAGTATGTTGTATAAATTATAATTGAATGACATTTGATTTTTATATATATACAATTGTAGTAATCATTAATGACTTTACAAAATGTTTATTGTAAATTGATTGTTAAATATTAAAAGTTTTCCAAAATAATTTATATATATCAGAATAACAGGTGATTATAAAAATGACATGCGGCAAAAAATTTCTTTTTTGGAAACTTGATAGAAGAATGACTAAATTATTTTTATAAATAATGATAAATCAAAAAATATTATTATGTCACTTTTTATGCTATTCAGCAGGTCTCTCTTCTTGAAAAAAAGTACCTTTGTACCAAAATATTAAAACCCTGTACCTGCATTTCTGATAAGTAGAACAGGTGATATCAATCATATAGTTAAAAAAATACCAGTATGAATTCAATGAATACGAGGCGTACCGTTCGTGCTTATTCCAGCCAACCTTTGAGTGACCAACTGCTTCATGATTTGATTACCACAGCTTGCAGAGCATCCAATACTGGAAATATGCAGGCATATAGTATTATTGTGACCCGTGATATGGAGCGTAAGTGTATCCTGACTCCACTTCATTTCAATCAAACACAAGTGACTCAAGCACCAGTCGTGCTCACCTTTTGTGTGGATTTCAACCGGTTTGGAAAATGGTGTGAACAACGAAAGGCGAATCCTGGTTATTCCAATCTTCAGGCTTTGACTTATGCGACCATTGACACTGTCATTCTTGCGCAGGCATTTTGTGATGCTGCTGAGGCTCTCGGATTGGGTATATGCTATCTGGGGACCACTACTTACAATGCTGAACAAATTGCTGAAGTCCTGGAATTGCCAAAGTTGGTAATTCCTATCACCACGATTAGCGTGGGATATCCACAGCAGACAGCTACTACTCCACTGAGTGACAGGTTGCCTCTTGACGGAGTCATTCATCAGGAAACATACAGAGACTATACAGAAGATGATATTGACAGGATATTTGCTGAGAAAGAAGCTTTACCGGAAAACCAACATTTTGTGGAAATCAATAAAAAAGAAACCTTGGCTCAGATCTTTACCGATATACGTTATACAAAAAATGACAATGAACACTTCTCGGAGGCATATCTGAAAGCCATCCGTAAACAAGGTTTTATTATTTAATGGGCAAAAAAAGTGGAAATTCAGATCAGTTTCTGAATTTCCACATATATCATAGATAACCAGGATTATTTTTCTTGAATCTGTTGTTCAATTTCCTGAATGCGGGTCTTAAATTTCTTGTCTGTTTCTATCCAGTTTCCAACAGTCTTGCAAGCATGCAAAACCGTGGCATGATCACGTTTTCCGATCATCTGTCCAATATTGGAGTAAGACTTGTCCGTATACTTCCTTGATAAATACATAGCAATTTGTCTGGCTTGAGAAATTTCCTGTTTTTTGGATTTGGAGTGGATCAAGTCAGGCTCCAGATCAAAATATTTACAGACCTTTTCTTCAATCAGTTCTACAGATATTTGACGTTCCTGAACTTTAATGGCATTTGAAACGACTTTTTTTGCCAGTTCCATATCCACATCTTTTCCATAGATGACTGCATGTGCCATCAAAGAAACGACGATACCTTCCAAATCTCTGACATTTTCTGTGGCGTTCCGGGCAATGTATTCGATGACTTCCTGTGGGAAATGAAGCCCGTCTCTCAAAATCTTGCTTTCAAGAATGGCAATACGCAAAGAATAGTTCGGCTTTTCCATTTCGGCGGTTAAGCCCCATTTAAAACGAGTCAGCAAACGGTCGTCGATGCCGATGATGTCCTTAGGCGGGCGGTCACAGGTGATGACCAACTGTCTGCCGTTTTGGTGAAGGTGGTTGAATATATGGAAGAAGACGTTTTGAGTTCCCGTCTTACCCGATAATTCATGGATATCATCAATAAGCAGTATGTCAATGCTTTGATAGAAATGAATAAAGTCATTGACGGTGTTGTTTAAATATGCTTGAGAATACTGAACCTGAAACAGGTGAGATGAAACGTATAAAACTCTCAGGTTACTATTCTGTTGCAGGGCAGCATTTCCAATGGCGTGAAGCATATGCGTTTTTCCAACTCCGGATTTGCCATGAACGAATAAAGGGTTGAAAACTGTTTTTCCGGGTTTCTCTGCGATAGAGAAGCCGGCTGTCCTGGCCAACATATTGCTTTCGCCTCCGATGAAGTTACCAAAATTCAGGTTGACATTCAACTGAGAATCCAGTTTGCCAGGGACAATCTGATCAAACGGATTCGACGGCATGGTTGGACGCGTCGGGATGTTTGTAAGTTTGTTGACATTGGACTGGTGTTCAGTAGCCAGCTGTATAGGGGTATCGGAAACCATGACCTGATATAGTAACCTTGAATTGTCTCCAGTGATGCGATACAATGCTTTACCAATCAACTCTGCGTATTGATTTTCCAGTTGCTCGTAAAAGAAGTGACTCGGAACCTGTATGAGCAAAGCTTTGTCTTCATATTTTAAAGGAACAATGGGAATAAACCATGTGGAGTAACTCAACTCCGGAACATTATCTTTAATAATATTCAGGCAGTGATTCCAAAGTGTAATATGATTTAAGGGCATTGTCTTTTTAATTTCTTTCTTGATTGTTATTGCAAATTTTTAAAAAAAAAACGAATTTACCAAATCGGTTTTTATTTGAAAATATGCAAAAATTGTAATTCGTTTACCCTTAGAGTATTAGTTATTGTGCTGGTAATTAGGTTGATGCGTCGTTAACATTTCACAACTATCTTAGTTCGAACGGCTTGCAATATTGTCAGTATAGCTAACCAAAAATGGCATAAAGTGCTTTAATCCGCTGTTAATAAAGGTTTATGCTTCTGTATTATTTTTACGTTAAATATTAAAAAGGCGTGATTTTTATCATTTTTCAGTCAAACGAATATCACTTGGATCCTTTTGAACCAAATATTGAAAAATGAACATAACGTTTTGGTCTTTCTTTTAGATCAAGCAGAAGCGTATTGGCACTCTGCGCCGTGTTGCTAAGATTTAGATACAATGATTGATCATTCAATAGTAATCCCATAGAATTATCCGGACTGTTGAGCTTTACTGACAAGTTCTCCAACTGATTGATGGTCTTGTTTAAAGAAGCAAAATCCAACTGGTTTATTTTGGTGCCTGCATCCGAAAATTTGGCGGTGAGAGACTCCACATTATTCAAGATAGAAGGAATTTGTTTATCCATCGATTGATTTAGCTTGGCGGAAATCTGTTCGAGTTCTTTGGTTGTTTTTTCGATGGATGTGAATGATTTGTCAAGACTGCCGTTTGAAACAAGGACTTCGAAGCTTGCGATCAGAGAGTCTGTGCGATGAATCATGTTTCGCATGTCTGTGAGAAGACCGTCAGAAAGCTGATCCATCATGCCAGGTATGTTCTCGGCTATCAAGGTATCTCCACTTTGCAACATCTCTGCATTTTGTGGTCCGAGTACCAAGACGATGGTCGGATTTCCAAGCATTTCCGATTTGATCGTGGCTTTGGTCCCTTTTGGCAAACGGAGTTTACTGTTCAGATTCAAATCCACCAATATGTGGCCGGGATTATCATACTGATATTGAATATCTCGAACCAGACCAACCTGATAACCGTCTAGGCTGACAGGGCTGGACTTTACAAGCCCGTCAATTTTATTGTAAGTGACATAAAAATGGTTAGACGGACTTAAAAGATTGACTCCTTTTAAATAATTAAGCCCCCATACAAAGAAGGAAAAAGTCAATATGACAATTAAACCAATCTTGGCTTCGCTTTTTATCTCGCTTTTCACTCTAATTTGTTTTTAGTTAAAAAAGAACTTCCGGGATTCTTAAATTTTGAATTCCATCATTTTTGCGGTTCAAAAATACAAATAATTAATGTTTTGTTTGTGATCTTGCCTCATCAATGGTAATTTTTTCACCATTTTTTAAAGCAATGAGAAAAGCATCAGGGAAAATTTTTCTCAATTCTTTGCGTTTCTGATTGGCTTCATCAAAACTTAAGAAATTTCCGTATGTGTATTTATATAGTTTGTTTTCAAAATAGTAGTCAAATTCATAGCCTCTAAACAGCTTGTCATTTTTCTTTAACTTGAAGGAGGACGTTGTAGCCTGAACTTTAAAGATAATATCCGAATCGGTGGTAATGTTGTTATTTGACAGGTCGCTTGTCTGACTTTGAACGTTTTTTCTTTTACTGGTTGAGTCAATTCTTTGAGATTTGCTTTGTTCAGAGTCTTTGACTTCGGTATAGACATCGTTGGAACCCTTCTTGGCAATCGTTAGATTTCCTGTAGATTTCCGTTCGTAATTGTTCTTAAAATCTGAAAATCCTCTCAAGAGGGCTAAAGCCATTCGGTCACGACCTTCTTCGCTTTTCAGAAATTGTTCCTCTTCGTGGTTGGACAGGAAACCCAGCTCCACCAAGACTGACGGCATGCTGGTACAGCGCAATACGAGGAACACATCCTGTCGTACTCCGCGGTCTTTCCGTCCTGAGACCACAAACTTCTCCTGCAGGGTGGATGCAAACTGGATGCTTTGATTCATATAGTTGTCTTGCATGAATTCAAACATGATATAGGACTCAGCAGAATTAGGGTCGAACCCTTCGTACTTTTGCTTGTAGTTATCTTCCAATAATATGACAGAGTTTTCACGCTTGGCTATTTCAAAATTTTCTCTCGTCCTGTTCTGACCGAGCGTGAAAGTGGAAGATCCTCTCACTATGGGCGTTTCAGCGTGGTCTGCATGAATGGAAATAAATAAGTTGGCTTTACCCTTGTTGGCGATGATGGCACGCTGGTCCAAAGGGATGAAAACATCCGTGCTTCTGGTATAAATGACTTTTACATCCGGGTGTTGCTTCTTGATGAGTTGCCCCAGCTTGAGTCCGACAGACAATACAACATCTTTTTCTTTTACTGACGTCCCCAATGTTCCGGGATCTTTGCCTCCGTGACCTGGGTCAATGACGACGGTGAAGGTTGATGGTGCTACCGCAAAAGTTGCAGGAATCAGCAATCCTGAAAATATAATAAGAAGCAGGCTTAAAAATTTATGTTGCATACATACAAGATTACTATTGCAAAAGTAGATGAAAAATGCCAGGATGCCAAAAGTTTTCTTTTTCTTTGTTATTGCGAATGCGTATGTTGAGGCAATCTTAAATCGTATGATTAAAATTTCTTTTATTTGACTGTAATGATGAATGCCGTTGAACTTCTTCAGAAATATATTGATCCGAATACCGAACTTTACCCTATTGTATATACACATAGCAGAAGTGTGGCAGATAAGGTACTTTCAATAGCTGTCAGCCATCCTGAATGGTCACTTGATCCGGCTTTTTTGGAAGAGGCTGCTTTGCTGCATGATATTGGCGTTTTTCTGACAAAGGCTGATGAAATCAGGTGCTTTGGAATATATCCATACATCTGTCATGGTTATCTGGGGCGTGAGATTCTCGATAAAGAGGGTTACCCAAAGCATGGTTTGGTTTGTGAAAGGCATACAGGTACAGGTTTGACTCTGTCAGAAATATTAAACAGAGATTTACCTTTACCGCATCGTGATTTATCTCCTGTTAGCTTGGAGGAGCAATTGATTTGTTTCGCTGACAAGTTTTTTTCGAAAACCAGGTTGAATCAAGAATCTACACCCTCAGAAGTGCGTTCGAAACTTGAAAAATATGGAAATGAGGGTTTGAAACGCTTTGATGTCTGGTGTGAACGCTTCCTCTGATTTAGGGGGGAATCAGTATTTTTAAATGAATGAAGTTGTTGTTAAGTACTTTTCACGTCTGTGCTTTTTGATTCCAAGTAGTTTTACGTACATTTGCGCTCTAATTTAGAGCAGCTCATGACTCTTTTGCCCCGTCATTCTATAGGTTTATATTCAGGACTTTTAGTGCTGTTTTGTTCTTCCTTTTTCCCTGCTCGGGCACAGTTAGGTCCTAAAAGTCCTGCTGCTTTATCTACCTCAAATGTTCCATCAGCGCTCAATCTGTCACCTGCTTCCGCTTCACTCGCTGTCGCAGACTCAACATTAAAAAAAGACACCGTTCCTGTCAAAAAGACACAAGGTTTCACTGATATTGTGGATTATGAAGCCAGCGATTCTCTGGTGTTTGTTGCCGGTGGTACCGGCCTTCTGTATGGTGATGGCAAAATTGTTTATGGAAAGACAAACCTGGATGCCGGCTTTATCAGAATGGATATGGACAGCAGTCTTTTGTTTGCTACCGGACGGCCTGATTCGGCAGGAAAAATTGTCGGTGATCCTGTATTCAAGGATGAGAGTGGAGAGTATCCTTCCAAGAATCTGAGATATAATTTCAATACGAAAAAAGGTTTCATAACCCAAGTGGTTACCCAACAGGGTGAAGGCTATGTGGTGAGTGGCAAGACCAAGAAAATGTCCGACGATATCATGTATATGGTTGACGGAAAGTATACCACCTGTGATAATCATGAACATCCACATTTCTATTTAGACTTGAGCAGGGCAAAAGTGAAGCCGGGAAGCTATATTGTATCCGGACCTGCCCATTTGGTGATGGAAGGTGTGGATCTTCCCCTGATGTTGCCATTCGGCTATTTTCCTTTCAAGGGTAAATATTCTTCAGGTATGTTGACTCCTACTTTTGGTGATGAGCTATCCCGCGGTTTTTACCTGAAAGACGGAGGGT
>JALNXZ010000034.1 GCA_023230125.1 Bacteroidales bacterium
ATCCGCAGTTGTGGTGGCGAAGTCCATTTTGAGACGCGAATGGACGACATCATCCTACATCAGCACGAAATTGTCGGCATCCGAACCTCGGACGGAAAAGAATGGAGAGGTCCTGTCATCCTTGCCACCGGCCATTCAGCCAGAGATGTGTACAGGCTTTTATACCTAAAAGGAATCCGGCAAGAGGCCAAAAGCCTGGCACTGGGCGTCCGGCTGGAACATCCGCAAATGCTGATCGACCAGATTTTGTACCATAACGCCAAAGGCCGTGGTGAATACCTTCCTGCTGCAGAATACAGTTTTGTGACACAGGTCAAAGATCGTGGCGTATATTCTTTTTGCATGTGCCCGGGTGGCGTTGTGGTACCCGCAGCCAGTGGACCCGACCAAGTTGTAGTCAACGGCATGTCTCCCTCCAACCGCTGTTCAAAGTGGGCGAATTCAGGATTGGTGGTGGAATTTCGTCCGGAAGATATCGCGGAAAATATGCTGAGAATCTCCGACGTTGAATTTGAAAACACACCTTCCGAACTGTCCATTTTGCATTTTCAGGAACAACTTGAAAAACTCTGCTATATACAAGGTGGTTCCTCCCTAACCGCACCGGTTCAGTGCATGAACGACTTTGTCCAGGGTAAACCGTCTCAGTCTCTGCCTGTTTCATCTTATGCTCCAGGCATTAAAAGTTCTACTTTGCACGAATGGCTGCCTAAAGGCATTTCAACCCGTTTACAGGAAGGCTTCAAAATCTTCAACCACAGCAGCAAAGGCTTTCTCACAAACGAAGCACTTCTCCTTGGCGTTGAAACCCGCACCTCCTCACCCGTACGGATTTTACGCGACCCACAACGACTTGAACACATCGAAATCAAAGGTCTGTACCCCTGCGGAGAAGGAGCCGGTTACGCCGGCGGAATTGTAAGTGCTGCCATAGACGGTGAGCGATGTGCGGAAAGTCTGGCAAATACAATGAAATTCTGACAAATTAAAAAAATCATTTTTCTTTTCATTTTTTAAGAAATGGTGAACTTCGGCATAATAACTTTGGGATTACAGAAAACAAGATAATCCTCTAAAAAATAAAACCGGGATATACATTTTAAGGTAAATCAAATTGCCAGATTTCATCTTAATTGGAAATATCAATAATTAGACAATAATTTTTGCAGAAAATCGATAAGATAATTATCTTTGAAACCGTTAAATATTCCTGTATTTAATTCTTCCAAAACCCATTTTTTCTTATGAATTTATTCAACCTAATTCAATAAATGGTAGAAAAATCTAATGAATTATGAAAACACCTCTTGTAAGCCTATTATTTCTTTTCCTTTGCGCTATTTCTAGCTACGGACAAAATGATGAAGCACGACGTCATTGCGTACGTGCTGAAGCCGCATTAAAAATGGGATTATTGATAGATGCCGTTAAAGAGTATAAAGCCGCTATTGATATTAATCCCTACAATGGAAATTACTATTATAACATTGCATTGGTTCAAGAGAAGATTGGAACCAGTGACATGTTTAAGGAGGCTATCAATAACCTCAATAATTATCTTAAATTAGTTCCAGACTGTACAGACCGTGAACAAGTGATCAATAAGATCTACACCATTGAATTTCAAATAGAAGCACAGGAGAAGTTGATCAATCAGGCTGAAAATCTGAAAGGGTTATGGAGATCTGACTGGTATTTCAATGAAACAGGAGTTCCATTTTGGCTTTTCGATTTAGACTTAATAGACAATGATTTGAGACTTACCGTATTGGAAAATAGTGGTTTATATCGCCCGGATTTCACCTATAAGACGGTAAGCATTCCTTACAATAAGGACGTCATTTCATTTGTTTTCACCAATGACACAAAACATGAAGCAGAAAATAATGATACCGAACATTCTTTAGTAGATATTATAAGCAGTCAAAACAGTTCAATGTCAATGTTAAGTCCATTGATGCATGGTTTAATAAGTTCAACAGCAGAAAAGGCGTATCAGAGTACCTGCACCTACATTTTCAAGCTAAAAATTTCTACTGACTCTTTATATGGAACAGTGCGTATCATCGAAAAAAGAATAGATGCGACGACCAACAAGGTTATTCAAGACCAGGTACAATACATTTCATTCAATAAAAATGGACAGAACTACCCCCCAATGACCAAAGAAGAGAAAATAGAAAAAAAAATTAAAGAAAAAGGGAAGAAAAAGAATTTGATGACAGCAGTCACCATAGATTATTCTATTCCTAAAGGAATAACAGCGGGAACAGATGCGCAAGACTTGAAAGCGGGTTATATGACACACGGATTTGGATTTGGTTTCTCATTAATAGAATATCCATTGTCGGGCATAGACACTATGACCATAGGTAAAAAGAAAAATTCCGGCATCTATTTTTGTGGCGGAGATCTTATACACTACTATCAAATCGAAGCACCTTATGGTTTTAATGTTCTGACAACTGATATCTACGATAATGCCAAAACTGTTGAACGCTCCTATCCCGGGAGCACTTCTGCAGGTGATATAGAAATTAGTTGTAGTTTTGGGTTGGGTGGATATTTTAATTTGTCAAATAAATGTTTTTGTGACTTCGAAATTCGTCCTTTGGGAGCAGGCATAAATATGCTTTTTCCACCTCATGACAATATGGAAATGCTTGTGTTGATCAATTATCAATGTTATATAAGTTTGGGGCTGAATTTTCTCAATAAATACAAAAATACAAATGGCATATTTGTAAGTTATAGCACAGGTTCGCCTTTTGCATATATTACGGACGGGAAAGGGTACAATTCCAATATATATGCACAAGAAAAACCCAAAATAGATATCTCCTTTCTGCATTTTGGCTATAGACGCTGCTTCTAATCAATCTCAAAATGAGGTATTTCCTCTCCATTCTGTTGATATTTCCTATGTTCTGCATGGCTCAGAATATACCGAAAGCGAGCAATCCCGTTCCTGTATACAATCATCCGAAACGGTCGAAAATACCTGATAATCAGATTGAAAGCTATAAATATGTTTGGTACATCATTTATCCTGATCATATTATTGAATCTGTAAGACAGGCTGGATATAATCAGCCGAAAGAGGTCGGGCCTTTTACTGAGGAAGTATGCATGGGTGCAGTACAGGATTGTAGTCAGGAAGGCTTGAAGGTCGGATATAGCAAACGCCTTAATCCCAGGTATAATCCTCCAGAAAATGGATCTGCCAAACTGAGTGATCAAGCAGATCATTCACAAGAAGCGGAGTACACGTATGACCCACTGCAGGATGCAATCAATCATGCAAGCCAGAACCAAATAAAAGCTGTAAACAATGATCCGAATGTAGTGGATCTCTCGGGCCTTAAAGATTCATACTCGGCAAAAGTAAATCCGCTTGAACTAAAAAGCCCTGCACAAATAAACACTTCAAAAGAAAAATGCCAGGAAGCACTCGTTTATGCAGCCAACAGAATTAGCGCATTGAAACAAATGATCAATAATAGCGGTAAACTACTTGAGCAACAGAATAAAACTATAGTTACAGCTGAAAATGAAGTCAAAAACTGGGAAGAAACACTATTAGAAAATAAATTTCGCATAGCCCAGGGCTTAACCGATGTGGCAATCGATAATCTAGGTGAAATGTCCAGTAACAAATTCAATAAACAAATCAAAGAATTGGATGCCGTAAAAGAGTCGGCTCAGAAAACCGGAAAAATTGCGACACTTGAGGTGTCCACCGGAATGCTTGAAGAAACACAAAAGAAAGCAACTTTTTTTAAAAACGTTTCATCGGGATATGGAGGTTTTGAAAACAGCGTTAATACCAGCTGTTATATGGTGGACACCTACAAAAAAGGAGAAATTGATATGAACACATTGGCAGATGGCTACCTTTCAGTTATGAATGCAGTTGATTTGCTCAATATACCAGTACTAAAGCCTATACATTACGCCTTATTATATACACCTCTTGCCGCAGATATAGCTTTTAGAGAGGGAGCCTATAAACCCATGTCACAACAGGCAAAATCTAATCTGGATAGAACCAGATTAGATTTTGATATTCTCAAGTCCAAGATAGAATCATGGAAAGAAGAATTAAATGAATATCAGAACTGTGGAAACAATTGCGACCTTATCCGACGTGTTATGATCAGGCGCCGTCCGGATCTGAGATAGCGGAATTCAATCCGTTGGGCAATCAAGGAATCTCCAACTCATCTCTTGAAGGCAACTTGGGGAATTTGGCATGCGGTTCATTCTGATACCAGAAGGAAGTAGTTGAAATATCAGATTGTTGAGGATTATACCTCCCGTCGCTTTTCCAGCCTAAGTCCTGAATAGTTACTTTCAAATCTTTATCAAAACGAACGGGATCTGCTATATGCCAGCGATATAGTCCGAACGAGGTGACGGCTTTATATAACCCGTCAGGACGGATTACCTGATGTAAGCCAGCATAAGGAGTGGTAAATTCCTGATATTGGTGAATTGCTTTATTCTCGAAATTATAAGAACCGCAGAAATAATCCTCCGTCCCTGTGCCACAAATGGTTGGATAATCACTGTCTCCATCTATGAAAAACTTCATTTCGCCTTCACCCCACCAACCATTATCATGAACCCTATAAGCCATGTATGTTCCAACATATTGACCTTTACCTTTTATTCCATCTACAAGTGTGTGTATTGAACCTTTTGTAGGGTTTGAACGTCTGAACTGTACATGTAGATAGGCCTCATCATCGGATACGTCTGTCAAAACATAGTTAATCTGATAGTATAAACGCATTGGTTTATCACTGATATTTTCCAAAGTCATTTTACATTTCTTCCGAAAAGGCATTGTCCAATAGCAATTGAAGGCACTGCCCGGATTCACACAAACAGCCAAAGATGAAAGTTGCGCATATTGATTATAGGCACTGGCAAAGAAATCGCCAACCGGACACTCAACGGATGGTTCGGTTTCATCATCCCAATAGATTCTTAATATAGAAAAACGCCAGTTGCCTGTCGGAGTCATCCAAATTTGTTGAATTGCTCCTGACCCGGTCATCTCAGCAATCGTATATGTCTCGTTTGCTCCAATATTTATAAAAGGATTTATTTTCCATCCTTTTCCCAAATCGCGGGCGGGAGACCAAGAATTAGCAACATTGGGTATATTTTTGTCATTTGGATCTGCCATACCTCCTTTACCTTTCTCGCCGCTAAAGTTTTCCGGGCTTATTGAACGTGACTTGGCTTTTGAAAGTTTTGAAAGATTGCTCATATTAACAGAAACACCGTTAAACGGGTAATTTTGCGCAAAAAGGCCAGTTGTCAAAAGACACAAGATGAACGTCAAAAGTTTTTTTGTTGTCATAGTTTTCTAAGCTTTTATGTTATTACTATTTTTTAAATATTCTTCAAATTGTCCCAAACCTAAATATTTCAGGTAGCGTTGGCTATATATTTTATGGCGTTCTGCTTCCGGATAAAAGGTCTTGGCTATGGAAGAGCCCATAGCAAGCTGAGCTTCACCAACAGTTTGATAGATACCTGCAGCAACGGCAGCAAACATAGCAGCACCGGAGGCACATGTTTGTTTTGATTCAACCACACTGATAGGCATATTGAGAACATCAGCCATCGTTTGCATTACAAAAGGTGATTTTTGAGCAATGCCACCTATCGCTTTTACAGAATCGATGGGTATCCCTTCTTTCAAAAATCTTTCAACAATGGCTCTTGAACCGAAAGCGGTAGCTTCAACCATGGCTCTGAACACCATTGGCGCTGAAGTCCCCAATGTCAGACCTTCAATGGCTCCCTTGAGAGATTGGTCAGCATCGGGAGTACGACGACCGTTCAACCAATCCAGTGCAACAGGTGCGTCCAATGTAAGAGGACACAGATCAGCTTGTGTTGAAAGTTCACTCAAAATAGCATCAGAAGTTTGTGAAATAAGTGCATCTTTTGTTTCCTGATCAAGAAGCTTTGATTTAGAGACAATGGCATTCATCGGAAAAAGCAATAAGGATTTAAACCATGCATAAATGTCCCCAAAGGCTGACTGCCCGGCTTCTAGACCGACCATTCCGGGAAGGACAGAGCCATCGACCTGTCCACAGATACCGGGAATTATTTTTTCTCCGATATATTCATAAGAGGATATTAAAATATCACAAGTCGAGGTGCCGATAATACAGGTCAGTTCGTTCGGTTTTATGGAAGCACCGACCGCTCCAACGTGAGCATCTAATCCGGAAACAGACACGGATACGTTTTCAGGCAAGCCCAATTTTGAAGCCCAAAGCGGTGTCAGATACCCTGCAAAAGTATCTCCCGTATAAGTTTCAGTAAAAAGCCTTTTTCGCATTCTGCCCAAATAAGGATGGAGTTCCGAAAGAAATTTTTCAGAAGGGAGCCCATCCCATGATTCACTCCACATCGCTTTATGCCCGGCAGTGCAACGGCTTCTAAGCATTTTCTCAGGAGAGGTGCAACCTGTTACCAATGCAACCATCCAATCTCCATGTTCCACCCAGCTATATGCGGCATCCAATACAGACTTGTCCTCATTCAATATATGCAACACTTTTGACCACACCCATTCTGAAGAATAAATACCTCCTTCATATTTGGTATAGTCCACCTGATGATGCTTGGATAAAGCATTAATTTGTTCAGCTTCACGGACTGCGGTATGATCTTTCCAAAGAATGAACATGGCGTTCGGATTCTCACTAAATTGAGGCAATATGGCCAAAGGCGTACCATTACTGTCAATCAGGACAGGAGTACTGCCTGTTGTGTCAAAAGATACACCTTTGATACGTTTGACAATGTCGTTGTCAACCTCTGTAAGCAAATCTTTCATAACTTGTTCCAAAGACTCCACATAGTCAAGCGGATGTTGCCTATATCGATTTACCGATGGATCGCAATACATGCCTTTACTCCATCTATAGTAATGACATACTGCAGAAGAAATCTCTTCTCCATTTGAACTGTCAACTAAAATAGCACGAACTGAGTCAGTTCCATAATCTATGCCTATAACGAATTTCTTGTCTTTCATATTATGAAGATTCACATCTTTTTTCATTCAGAAGCTTGTTTTTTACACACAACCAATCCATAATATGCTAATATTATAAATGCTATTGCCGGGATCCAATAAGCAAACGCTATACTTCCAGATTGGTCTGACAAAATACCTTGTAACTGGGTCAATACTGCTGCACCTGCTATAGCCATAACCATTCCTGCCCCACCTATTTTTGTATCTTCGCCAAGACCTGCAATCCCTGTACTGTAAATTGTTGGAAACATCAGTGACATACATCCGGAGATGCCCATCAGACTATAGACACCAAAACGTCCTTCGGCATAAATAGTAATAATGGAAAATATTACTGCACAAACAGCCAATACGGAGAGAATATTCCTTGGCTTAAAATATTTCATCAAAGCTGTACATATAAACCGTGCAACCACAAAAAGAATCAGTGACATAATATAGTAAGTTGCAGCAGCTTGTTCTGCTGTCCGAGGCAACAAGGCATCAAGACCTACCTTCTCACAAAAAAAATAAAACCCTTGTGCAACGGGTTCAACACCGCGCAAGGTCTTGGTTATAGCTTCTGTTGTTTGATTTTCACCAAGTTGAGCAATAGCGGCATCAAAATGCAATTGTTGCATAGCGTATCTGATAACAAACGACCATACAGCAATTTGAGCTCCAACATAAAAAAATTGTGCAACAACTCCCCATACATAGTTCTTGTTTTTCATGAGCCTACGCAATGTTGGAAAGAAGTTGAAACTTTTGTCATCTTCTTTCAGATTTGGCATCTTGGTAAAGAAGATTGCCAATAGCAGAACCAGCATGACACATCCCAATATTACATAAGTTGTTGTTACTGCATTAAGCTCTCCGTTTTGAATATTAGTCAGTTCCTGAGCCGGAAGAGCTGCACGTTCTACAGCACCCTTTGCGTTAAGCTTGGATAAAATGAAAATCTGACTGATGACGACCCCGGTAATGGCACCAAATGGATTGAATGATTGTGAGAAATTAAGACGCCGAGTAGCTGTCTCTTGAGGCCCTATTGCACATATATACGAGTTGGTAGAAGTTTCAAGTACAGAAAGTCCTGCAAAAAGGATAAATATAGCAAACAAATACATATAGAAGCTTAAACCAATGTTCGTTTGAGAACATATCATAGCAGGATAAAACATGATCGCACCCAACGCATACATACCCAATCCAAGCATTACACCGGATTTGTAAGTATATTTTTTGATGAATAATGCCCCCGGTATGGCAAAACAACCATAGCCCAAAAGGTAACATACCACCTGAATCCATGCTGTCTTGGAATCCGAAAAACTCATGATTCTTTTAAATGTTGCAAGCATGGTGTCCGTCAGATTGTTTGGTATTGCCCAAGCAAAAAAGAGTGTTGAAAGGAGTATAAATGGGAATATGATTCCTTTGGGTATTAATCGTGATTTTTCCATTAGACTTTAAGAATATAAGAATATGTTTTACTGGTATTTGACAATGATATCTTTCAAATCAATATTGAAAAGGACTCGAACTATTTCTGAAAGCTCAGATTCTTCTCCACATAAATGAACAACACTCTGAATATGTTGCATATATTGCCCGGGAGCAAGTTCAGCACCAGGTGACGAGGTCTCAATCTCATAAAACGGTCCCATAATGGAACCATCTTCTACCGGGCCGTCGTTATAAGCGTTTATGACGTCTCCGTTAAACGGATCTGATTGCTCTCCCCATTTTGAATTTACATAGCTTTGCGTCCCTGAAGGAGTCGAGCACCATAACAAGGTAAGAACCTTCTTTTGAGAATCGTAACTTCCACAAATTCCCTTGCATCGTTCTGATGGAATCCCGATTTTACTGCGATATTTTCCGTCAATTTTAAAAAAAGCCATTCCATTTTCAACGATAAGTCGGTCAGAAGGCACTTTGCCAAAATAATCATCATTAACAATGGTGCCCTCAGCATCCGTCTCATAAGGTATAAATACAGTCGTTGTCGGGGAAGGATTGAACATCCCCAAAAGCCAGATCGAGAGTAAACCGCCCTCTTTTGTCCATGCCTGATCGCCTTTATTCTCTATTTTGTTATCCGTTTGATAACCTACTGACTTAATGGCATTTGAAAGTTTAAGATGAAGCATCTTTGAAATCTGTTCTTTAGACAACAGAGAAATGGTACGCTCAATGCCTACTTTGAATTTGGTACCTGAAGCATTGGTCAAAGATGTTTCTTTTTTAAATTTCAAACTATTCTTGCTACTGCTTACCAAATCATATTTTTCCGTATCAATAGAGGAAGGGACCTTCCAATTTTCATAAATCTGCTCTTGATTTGGTTTAAAGTAAATTGAAAATGGACCACCTTCCGGTCCCATCCAAAAACGTTCTTCACCACCTACAGGATTAAATTGCGGGTTTATTTTTTTTGATTCAATCAGTTTGTAATTAATCCAGCCAAAGCTGCCTCCTTTATCGCCTGTGGCAGTTGTTGTCATTACCCTACCTTGATAACCGGGTGCAACAAGTATTCTCGCCAAACCATCCTGACTTTCCAATTCAAGGCATTGAATGCCATTCTTTTCAAAAAAAGATTTGTCGTATCCGTATGTTCCCATTTCATCATTTTTTTTTGCACATGAACATAAAGAAATAATACACATCAGTGTAATTATATTTTTTGTATAGTGTGACATCATATTTACGTTTTTTATTTATAAATCGATCCGAAATTCTGACAAGCTCTGAAATCTGAGCCTTCCAAATCCGAGCCAAAAGCATTCCAGGCAGTCGGACGGAAAATCTGATCTTCATCTACATTATGCATGCAAACGGGGATGGACAGCATGGATGCCAACGAAATCAGATCGGCACCGATATGCCCAAAACTGATTGCGCCATGATTGGCTCCCCAATTGTTCATCACGGAATAAACATCCTTGAAGCGTCCGCAGCCAGTTACTCTTGGAACAAAGAAAGTAGAGGGCCAGGTTCTGTCCGTTCTCTTGTCGATGATATCAAAAACCTCTTCCGGGAATGTGGCACTCCAACCTTCTGCAATTTGAAGAACAGGACCAAGTCCTTTAACCAGATTCAAACGACTCATGGTCATCGGCATCCCAGATTTTGTAAGGAATTTTGACGAAAAGCCTCCCCCTCTGAAATATTCCAGGGAACCCGGATGCCATTTTGTCGCACCCAACATTTTTTCGACCTCTTCTTCGGATATCTCCCAGAATGGTTTCATCACCGGATTGCCTTTTTCGTCCGTTTGCTGACCCGTTCCATCCAATGTACAAGAGCCTGAATTGATGAGGTGTATGGCTCCGTCAGCCAACAGTCCTTCAGGTTTCCACCCACTGACACGTTCTATGGCTTCCGGACTCCAATAAGTACGGACATCAGCAAAAATTTGAGCCCTGTTGGTCAACAATTGATTGAGCAACATGCTCATTCCGTTCAAATGATCATCCTCTGTGGCAAAAGTAAACGGAGCACGAATACCGTTCCAATCGAAAGAGGTATTGAGCATCGCTTCTGAGAAGTCGCCATTCGGCAAGAAATCCGTCCATTGACGTTGGCCTTGAAAACCACCGGCTATGGCGTTATGTCCAAGTGCTTCTTCACCATAACCGATTTCATTGAGTTTCGGATTTCCTATCATCAAATCTCTCATGATGATGGTCATCTTCACAACAAATTCCCAATCTTTATCTTTTTGTTCCCTACTCTTTTTTATTCGAGCAGGATTATAATCTTCTCCTTCATTTGCCATACAATGTCTTTTTGTCCATTCCATCGCATGCTCAAATTCAGCCTTGTCGTAGATTTCAAGTTGAATCCGACGAAGGATTTCAGAGCAATCCACAGATTCCGTTCTCATACCGAAATATTCCTGCAACAATTCCGGATTGACAATGGAACCGGCTATCCCCATAGCAACAGATCCGATGCCTAAATAAGATTTTCCTCTC
>JALNXZ010000035.1 GCA_023230125.1 Bacteroidales bacterium
CGAATTTTAGACAGGATATTGCCAATAGCGACCGTTACTGGGGAGATCAGCCTTTTACGGCAGGGCCTGTATATGTGGGAGCCTTTGTACTTTTCCTTTTCCTTTTCGGACTCTTTGCGATAGAAAGTGGTATTAAATGGTCTTTGCTTTTTGCCACAGTCATATCCATTTTGTTAGCCTGGGGAAAGAACTGGATGCCTTTCACTGATTTTTTCCTTGATTATTTTCCGATGTACAATAAATTTAGGACGGTATCTTCCATCTTGATTGTGGCTGAATTGTGTATTCCGATTCTTGCCATCCTGACACTATCTGAAATTGTCAAGAAACCGAACCTCATTAAAGAAAAAGCCAGGGGCTTTTGGATTAGTTTTGGCTTAACCGGTGGTTTGGCCTTCCTGTTCTGGATCGCTCCAAGATTATTCTTTAATTTTTTCAATCAGAGCGAAACGCAGCAGTTTGCACAGATGTTACAACAAAATCCCAATGCTACAGGTCAGATCAATATGTATATGGCAGGTCTGGAATCTGCCCGCGTAGCAATCTTGCAATCTGATGCACTTCGCTCTGTCTTCATTATAGCACTTGGTGTTGGCGGCTTGTTGTTGTATCAGAAAAATAAAATCAAGAAGAACCTGTTTGTTCTCTTTGTCGCAGCTTTGATTCTTGTTGATTTGTGGTCCATCGACAAGCACTATTTGAATGACAGCTATTTTGTACCTAAAAGAGAAACTGTGGTTGCATGGAAAGCAACGGAAGCTGATAAAATCATTATGCAGGATAAGGATTTGGGTTACAGAGTCTTTAATTTGACGGTAAGTCCGTTCCAGGATGCAAGTACTTCCTACTATCACCGTTCAGTCGGTGGTTATCATGCAGCAAAATTACGCCGTTATCAGGATGTGATTGACCACTATTTGTCAACGAACTTGAACATGCCAATCTTAAATATGCTGAATACACGATATTTCATTGTTCCGGATCAGTCTAAACAACCTGTTGTCCAACGCAATCCGGAGGCCTTAGGTGCTGCTTGGTTTGTAGGTTCTGCCAGAATGGTCAACAATGCTGATGAAGAAATTGCCGCAATCGGTCATTTTGATCCTGCTCAGGAACTTATTGTGGATAAACGATTTGAAAAACAAATTGCAGGAAGGTCCTTTACCAGGGATACCACTTCAAAAATAGCTTTGGTAAAATATGCCCCCAACCACTTAACTTATCAAACGCAAACCAACAAGGAGCAATTGGCGGTATTTTCTGAAATTTTTTATGCTGACGGTTGGCAAACAACCATTGACGGCAAAGAGGTTCCATATTTCCGGGCAAATTACATATTGCGCGGGATGGTGGTCCCCGCAGGTAAACATACCATACAATTTGATTTTGTTCCAAAATCGTATGAAAGAGTGGAGAACTTATCAATCGTGAGTATGGTCGGCTTGATTATGTTGATAATCTGTGCTTTATGGTTTGGCTTAAAAAAGTTCAAAAAGGAGGAATCAGAAGTGTAAGAGGTTGGTTTATGAAACCACTGAATAAAGATGCTTTTATCAAATATAAAAAATAAGATTAAACGTCGAACTTGGGACAAGTTGGTATTCAGGTTACGCAATAAGGCTCTTTATCCAAAGATCTATAAGTCCTATTGGCATGCATGTTACCATAAACCCGGAAGGGCTGAATATCCTGTAAACTATTATACTGCAGTGCCCAATCCTGGTGCAGGAATTGGACATCAATTGGCCAACTGGATAGCAGGTTATTGGTATGCAGGACAGTTCGGACTGAGGTTTGCCCATATACCTTTTTCGCAAGAAAAATGGGAAACATTTTTTGGGTTTAGTGAAGGTGAAATGACAGCGGAGGAGCTGATTAAGAAGCATCGGTATCAAAGAGTGCTTTTACCACTTTTTGATGAGTTTAACCCCGATGAAATCGCTCAAATCAAAAAAATAATTCATTCTTACTGCGATAAAAAGGTTGTTTTTATTGCGGAACAAGACCAATTTTACCGAGACCAATTTGGAGTAATGGATGACATTAAAAGAAAATTTCATCAAGCCAAATCGAGAAAAGATGATCATCTGATTTATAGTAAGGATTTCTTTAATATTGCCATTCATGTAAGGCGTGGAGATGTGGTAAACAGAGAAAAGACAGACAATCCTAATCTGTTGATGCGTTGGCAGGATGTAAACTACTTTGAGAGGGTGTTTTCAACGATTATGGAGAACATTCAAACGGATAGACCTATTGCTGTATATCTGTTTTCACAAGGAGAAAGAGGTGACTATCCTGAATTTGAGAAAATCGAAAATATTCATTTCTGCATGGATATGGGTTCAAAGGATTCTTTTTTACATATGGTAAATGCTGATTTGCTGATTACCAGTAAAAGTTCGTTTTCCTATAAACCTGCGCTGCTCTCAAATGGGATAAAAGTCTGTCCAAAAATGTTTTGGCATGGATATCCGAAAACAAAAGATTGGATTCTTGTAGAAAATGACGGCTCTTTTGATTCAAGACAACTATTAATGCATTGAATGATATGAATATACTTTTTTTATCTTTGGGTAATAAGCTTGATTATCAATGTGATTGCCTTTTCCATGGAATTAATGCGTTACCTGGTGTGACCGTCTATACGGTTAATGATTATTGGTATGTTTTTGAAGGGAATAAACCTGATGATTTATTGAGGCAATATGGAATGGGTTTTACGATAACAAATCGTGTCCCTAAAGAAAAGAAGCATCTCCATACTTTTAAGCAGGCACAAGAGCATATTAAATCACATTTTTACGATGTAATAATATATGGTTCGATTTATAGATGTGAATTGTTCATAGATGATGTCTTGAAAAACTACTCCAAAGATCAAATCGTTTTTGTTGACGGAGAAGATCATGATTTCAGCCTGATATTTTACAAATGGCATAAAAAATACTTCAGGAGCCAAAAGCTTTTTCTTGAAAATAGAAAGGTAGCCTTATCCCTGTATTCAAAAGGTCTTTTTTTTAAACGGGAATTACGGGAGAAAGACCGCAAATATTTTAAACCGATTTCTTTTGCCATTCCATCGGAAAATATCGTATCGAAAGTGCCTTCAAAAAGCATAGAAATGGCCACAATGATTCCGGGAGATAAAAGGACTTACATCTATAAAAATGAATCAGATTATAATAATGGCTATCAAATGGCAAAGTTCGGCACGACTTTCAAAAAAAGCGGATGGGATTGTATGAGACATTATGAAATATTGGCAAATGGATGTATTCCCTATTTTCCGGGTATTGAGAAGTTGCCTTCCACCACCATGGTGAATTTCCCGAAAACCATCCTATTGGAGACCAACCGTTTGTGTGAATCAGGTGCCTTCACCGATTCCGTATACGAATATTATTGCAACATGCTGTTATCTTACACCAGAGAATATTTATCGACCACCAATCTGGCAGAATACGTATTGTCCTTTTGCAAGAAATAAGAAGTGGAGACTTTTAAATCCAGCCGTGCATGAGCTTAAACCAGGCTGCTCTGCATACAAACCAGCAATGACGAAGTACTGTCGGTAGAAGGCCATAGTATTTTGACATGATCTGAAAGCGTTCTTTTAAGGATGCTTTCATCTTTTTCTTGGAAACGCCTCCATCTAAGAAATAAGACAAGATGAGATGAGTGTTGTGTATCCTTTTTGCATTCCTTAAGCAGCGGATGGTCCAGTCAAAGTCCCCGGAATATTGATATTGAAGGTCAAAAAGAGGTGCCACTGAACGCTTCACCAACATAGACTGATGGCAGACCAACATGCCCATTTTGAAGCTTTTCCAGTTGAGTGTTTCAGGTGCTTTTAGACGTCTGGCTCCCATGATTTCACCTTGCCCGTTTACAATATTGGTTTCACCGTATATGAAATCCGGAAAATCTGTCTCGAGAAAATCTGTGGCTTTTGTCTTGCATCCATGGATGGCATTAAAAACCTTTTCCAAACAATCCGAAGAGGCCATTCTATCACCTGCATTCATAAACCAGACATAGTCTCCCGTAGCCATTTTAAGACCTTTGTTCATGGCATCATAGATACCCTTGTCCGGTTCACTGATCCAATGAAAAGAAAAACCTTTGGAACTGAATTCTCCTTCGTATTCTTTGATCAGGGAAATCGTTCGATCTTTGGATTCCCCGTCAATGATGAGATATTCTATGTTGGGATAGGTTTGCCCAAGCACACTTTCGGCAGTTTGACAAAAACCCGTTTCGGCCTGATAGGTGATGGTTATGACAGATATGATAGGCTTCATATTGGATTTTTTTGTGCAGATATAATGATATAAGGTGAAAGAAATCGGCCTTTTATCGGAAATAATTTGATGAAATAGCTGAAGCATTTTACCAACTTTCTACCGATTGCATTCCGTGTACCAGGTTTAGGCTCAAGCCAGACCATGGGTTTTCTGGTATAATCAATGGTCCAGGATTTCATCCCACTCTCTTTCATGATGGATTCCAGATTTTTGATTTTCATCGATTCAAGGTTGTGGATACGAAGGTTCTTTCGGTCAAACAGCCACTGAATCAATCCGTTTAATCCTCTGAGATTTGGAAGGATAATCAATAAATTCCCTTTGTCTGAAAGTAATCTTATATGCCTTTCCATCACATCTTTGGTATCGTCAAAATGTTCTATAAATCCCATAGAGAAAACGATGTCATATTTCTTACTGGTCTCAAAAAGGAAAAAATCTGATTCAATACACGTTATCGATTTTTGGGGAATATTGTTGACCTGTTCCAATTTCAAAACAATATTCTTGTCTACATAAAAGTCCAGCAGGGTGACATCTTTGCAAACATTCTTATAGAAATAGGCAGAATTGATGCCTGGGAATCCTCCGATTTCAATAAAGGATTGACTTCCCTTCAAAGGTTTTAAATACTTGTCGTAAAATGTTTTGGATGGAACTTTTTCATATTTATAGTTTGACCAATATTCCGCCCAATGTGCTCTATCTGTCAATTTATCCTGCATTTTATTTTTTGTTATTCGCTTCCAGGTATAATTTCATATAACGATTTGCAACGGCAGATTCGGAATAATGACTTAAAATAAAGTCACGGTTGGATTTCTTAAAATCTGCATCATCTGATCTTTCCAGCACGTAGCGTATACCGGCGGCGAAATCCTCTGCTGATTTGTTTACTGAAACATAACCAGTCTGTTTATGCCTGATCATTTCAGAAATTCCACCAACATTGAATCCGACGCAAGGGATACCACAAGCCATTGCTTCCATGATCATATTCGGCAAATTTTCTTCCAAGGAAGGCATTACAAAACAATCGGCTGACTGATACATTTTTACAATCAAATCGGGATCGGAAATATATCCGAGAGCATGTGCTTTTAGGCCGAAAACGGAAGCTATCTTTTCTTTGATTTCACCACAAAAAACAAGTTCGACATTTTCACTCAGATCAGCAAGCAAATGTGTCGCTTCAACCAGATAATCAATCCCTTTTCGTTTATCAGAGGCTATAAGCGCGCCGAAAAGCAGCAACTTTTTGTCTTTAGGCAAATTCAATGCAATTCGTGCATCATCTTTGTCTCCTGGAGAAAAGAGCTCGGTATCAATAGGATTTGGAATATTTGTGATGGTATTTCCTATGGATAAAGAACTTATTTCAGCTCGCTTCCGCAGCCATTGGCTACATGCCACGAAATGAATACCAGCTCCTTGAAAACACTTTTTCTTACGTTTTAGAATGTGATAAGATAAGTCCTTTTTGGAAGGCTTTTGTAATAACATACAAAAGCCGCAATCATCCATATAGTGGTTACATTCGCGTGAATGATGACAAATTCCGGTAATCGGCCACATATCATGCATGGTCCATACAACCGGTTTTCCAAGCTTTAAAAGTTGATCGATTCCATGGATGGAAAGGAATCCTTGGTTTATCCAATTCAGATGAATAACGTCCGCCTCTTTAACCAATGGATGATTTACGATATCAAAACCTTTTAATGCTGTTGAAACTGCAAACAAATTTTTCCGATGAAAGCGGTTTACAAAGAAAATATGGAAACGCTCTTCCAGAAAGGTGAATCTTAAGTGTAGTTTGTCCAGGTTGGATTTTATGACGCCATATACAAAGGAATCGGTGGTTTTTTTTTCGCATACCAATATTGAAACATCGGCACCTTGTTTTTGCAATGCTCTTGCCAGCCTTTTACAGGCTACTGCGGCACCACCTTTGGTTTCGAAAGTATTTATGAGAAGAACTTTCATGATTTACATCAATTATGAGGTCTCCCAACTCGACTATGTACAAAGTTTTTGATCTTCATCTTTTCGCTGGATTTATCTATAAACATTATTAGACCTTAAAATCACCTTTAAGCGTTCGTTTAATCCTTCTGATGGCTTTTGCCTGAAAAGAGAATGTATTCCTATAATAGCCTTTAATGATATTGCGGGCTTCAGGATTTTCCTCCACGGGCTCTATCTTTTCTATGGAAATTTTGTTGTTGAAGAGTTCAGAATGCATCTTAATTCCTGACCCACAGTTAGTACCGCTTCCGTCTAATCCGATATTCTGTACCAATGTTTTTCCAACATTCAAGGAATAACAATTTTGCAGAAACAAACTTGCACTCCAACGTATGGCCCATGAATTATTTAAGCCTTTTATTTGTTTACGAAGCATTTTGGTAAAACCGTAGGCATTGTCCATATCAAAATCTTTGGTAAGATGTTTCCTTTCAAGTTCCTGAAGAAGTGCATTTCCATCCGGGTTAAAAAAATTCCAGGCTCTGTCCCAGGTTGCCCATCCCCAGCTACCGTAATATTTTATTAGAAAAGTATCCGGCAGTGAATCTGTCATGAAAAACTGGCAAGCATGAATATGCCCGACTTTGTTTTCATCTTTGTATGTTTCAAGCGCATCATTCATGAATTGCAAAAAATACGGCGCTGTAATGAGGTCATCCTCTAAAACGATGACTCTTCCAAACTGGTTTACTGTTCTTGTGACACCGTCTATGACATTGCCTGCCAGCCCCATGTTTTTATCCCTGAGTATGATGTTTGTTCTGGAAAAACCATCGATGGATTGGATGTATATTCTGACCATTTCCACAGAAGAGCTGTCCTTCTCATCTCTGGCGGCATCAGCGTAAATGAATAGCTCACTTTGGTCGGCAAGAAGGTTCTTCTTAAGTGCCTCTAAAGTCAAACGGGTGTGCTCCGGTCGATTATATACAAAGAGGAGGATGGGTGCTAAAATGCTCATGGGTGTATTTGAAGTCATATCATTACAAAAGTAAAGAAAAATCCTTTATGATTAGAAACCCATTTGTTTTCCTGACATTTGATTTGGACTATTTTGTAAAATTATGTTGTTGCTCTAATCAATCCCCTTCTAAAAAATGGTGGTCTCAAATTATCCAGGTCGTGAAGAAATAACATATAGCCCTTAGAAGCTTGACAGTCGAAACCTTTTTGAATCAACAAATCTGATAACACGGAGAAATCTTGTTCCTGATGGTAGGTACAAACTGCAATTTTCAAATGGGATTTTTTCATTGTTTCAGACATTCCTTCCAAAACTTGTTTTTCTGCCCCTTCAACATCAATTTTAATGATAGAAGGGATAAAATCTTTGTCAGCCAAATAGTGATCCAAAGTGATATTTTCGTTATTGTCTATGTTGGAAACAAACTTTCTGATAATTGTAACTTTTTCTTTCCACGGTTCGAAAGTCGCTTCCAAGGCTTCCACCCATTGAGGGTCGCGCTCAAAAAGCACGACCTGTTTCAACTTTTCAATATATTGCAATGAAAGGATCCCCTCAGCACTGCCTACATCAAGCAAAACATCATTTTCTTGTATGCTGAAAGGATCACTCATGTAACAGTGGGGAGAATCTTGGTCTTGTTCTGAAAGCAACCCACTGTAAAGGTATTGTATGGTTCTTTCTCTTGAGGAGCGTATAAAGTACAGGCGCTTGTCTTCATGCAGGACATAAGGTAGCCCTTTTAATTTATCGGTGAATACTTGTATTTTATTCCATTGATATTTCTTTGTGAAATCCGAACAGAAAGTTTGGAGTGGATTCCTTTTCAAATAATTGATGGCATCTTTTAGGTCCGTATCGTCTGGTATATTTTTTGAATAATATTTCAAAATATCTTCCTTTTTACGAGCATAAGTTCTTTTCCTAAACAGGATATCTTTTTTGCATCCAATTTTATAGGAAATATTTTGAATGATTTTTTTCAATGACATCTGATGAGGTATTTTGCTTGGTGGATAGATTTTTTGATAGAGCCTTTTTTGATATTTTAGTCTAAAAAATAATATTCTGAGGGTTTCTTGTTGATTCTTCTAAATTGAATGACAACGTTGCTTTTTAGAAGTATTTTAATGGTGATTGAAAATAACCTGAAAAATTCTTTTGGCCCTGTATCGAAAAGGGCGATGAATGCTTTTTTGAAGCCACCAAGTACACCATATCCGAATGCGCTGAAAAAGTTACGGTTAATATTTGAATATTCAATAAGTTGAAAAAGAAGATCCTCTTTTTGAGGTTTCCTGCTTTCTCTGTCATGGTATCCAAAAGCGACCGGACAATATCCGATTTCGTAGCCATGATAATGCAGTCTGTTGATATAATCCATGTCTTCACCGTAATGATGGAAAACGGGAGAGAAACCGCCGATTTCCTTGAGCGTTTTCTTTGGGAGCATCCATAGTGCCGCATTAATTTGGCGAACAGGAATCGGATCTGAACTTTTTTTCTGGAGAACTGATAAATTTATTTTCTCTCTCAAACCTGTATAAAGGGAAAAACCTTTATCCAAAGCATCTCCTTTGCCATTTAAATGTATCGGAGACAGAATCCCAAAATTAGGATGTTTTTGAATGATTTCAATGAGTTTTTCAATGGTGTCGGCATCAAGCCAAGCATCTTGGTTTAACAAGAATACAAAATTGCAATTTTTATTTAGGGCTTGGCTTATGCCAATATTGTTGGCTTTACCAAAGCCTTCGTTACGCTGGTTCTTGATCAGGAACACTTCCGGGTAGTATTCTTCAACAAGTTTGATGGTATTGTCTGTTGAACAATTGTCTACAACAATGACATCAACAGGTTGTGTCGATTTTCTCAGACTTCCAAGACATTGATCAAGCCATCGCTCAAAATTGTAAGATACTATAATTACTGCTATTTCCATTTCAGGCTATATATGATCAGATCTTGTCATTTTTTTCCAAATTGGCGTTCAACCCAGTTGAACATCTCTTTTGAGGCTTCCAGCTTAAATAGCTTACAACAAAGTATGTACAGGATTCCAACAAAGCCAATGCAAAATCCCAGATATACATAATTATTTGTAATGAGCAAACTTATAAAGTACGCTGCAATGCATAATAGCAAAGATAGGATCAAATAAGGGAAACAATCCTTGATTAAATTAAAAGCAGAATATTTGATGACTCGCTTTGAAAGAAATAATGTCAACAATAAAGTTAGAAAGGAAGATAAAGCCCAACCGATGGCCAACCCTATGACACCATGTTTTATGGTAAAAAGTATGATGATCACCAATATGCCTTTTTTAATAATTTCTAGTATCAGCAATTCTTTTGACTGATTTTTAGCTAAAATGGATTCTTGTATAATGGTATTTATAGAGACAAAAATTCCGGAAAAGCAAAGTATTTGAAAAATAGGGATAGAAGTCAGCCATTTTTCTGTAATAAGTACAAGTAACAATGGCCTGGCAATCAGAATCATTCCAAACATAACTGGAAAAATGAATAAGGACATGGTCTTGATCAATTTGCTTACAATACGTTTAAAACGTTCTTCATCATCATTTACATTTGAAAGCAAGGGCGCCAGAATGGTTCTGAATGTATTGGTAATCAATCCAGTCGGTATATCCTGATACTTACTGGCCTGCGAATAAAATCCAAGCTGTGTGATATTGTAGATACGCCCGATGAGAATGGAATAAATGTTATTGAAAACAGTCGTGATCAGGTTTGTAAGTAGAATCATACTGCTGAACGGAAAAAAACGTTTCAGTACTTTTGAATCAAAAAAGAGAGTAGGTCTCCATTGACTGTAATACCAATAGAAAACCATGGTGAAAAAAGAATTCAACAAGGTTTGAATGACTAAAGCCCAAACACCCAGGCCTTCAAGAGCAGCAATGATTGCAAAGGTACTGGCTATCGTAAGAGCGAATACGTTGGCTTTTGTAAAAGATTTCAGATTCATATTCTTTGTCAAGTAGACATTCTGAATGTTGACAAATGAATTGAATATCAATGTGATGAAAAGTATACGCGATATTAAAGTAAGGGATGGCTGCTTAAAGAATAGGCTTATAAACGGAGCACAAAAGAAAAGAATGATGTAAAGTAACAGAGCGGAAACTACGTTATAGTAAAAAACTGTATTATACTCTGTTTGAGAATATTTGGGGCTATTCAGCAAAGCACGTGCAAAACCACTGTTGATGAATATCGTTGATAGTGCTATAAACAAAGAAAGGGCTCCCACCAACCCGAAATCCTTCGGTAAAAGAGTTCGTGCCAGAATGATACCTGTCACAAGATAAATAATCTGCTGCCCGAATTTGTCGATAAAGCTCCAACTTAAGGCAGAGGACGTTTTTTCTTTCAGCGTTTTTTCCATTTCATGGGTGATTCTTTGCTGAGATTCTTATAAATTGATTGTTTGAAGTATCTTGATTGTGCCACCACTTCCGATTCTCACCATTTCACCGGCCATTTTACCGGCTTCCTTCCTGTCCTCATCATTGATCAGGAACTTATCAAGAAGCATTTCCAGCGATTCTTTTGAATCGAAGCTAAAACCACCTCCACAAGATATCAACTCTTCTGCCTCGATGAATTTTTTAAAATTCGGCCCAAACAAGACCGGAATGCTATAAACTGCTGCCTCTAGAGTGTTATGGATACCTGTTCCGAAGCCCC